>JAPYOO010000177.1:3806-7341 GCA_029938135.1 Bermanella sp.
TTCAGCTCACAGCCCTTCAAATTAGGCAGATCCACCGCCATTTGCGACAGACTAATCAACATTTTAGATAGTTGAGCAACATCCCGTTCAAAATCCCCACTGCGCTCACTTAATACACGATAAATATGGGTTTTATTCATAAGCTGGCGAGCCAGTACATCGTTTAGCGGAGGAAATTGCACCGCCCTATCAGCCATTACATTGGCCGCAGCACCACCACCTCCAAACAATATAACAGGGCCAAAGGTTTCATCACGGGTAATACCTAAGCTAAATTGCACACTCACCTCACCAGAATGCATGGGCTGCACGCTAAACCCATGAACCTTACTGGATGCAAACCGCTTTCGTACTTGCGCATTTAGCTCTTTACTCGCAAGCATTAACTCATTTTCATTCTGAATACCGGTGACCACTCCACGCCAACGATCCCTTGGGTTGTCGCCGTAGGCAAATGGATGGCAATAGTCCTGGTGAATAACCTTTATGGCGGCTGGATAATCCACGACATCTTCAACCGACGTAAAATTATCCGCGAGAAAATTACTGCCAACTAAGGCAAAACCATAAAACTCAATGACGGTTTGCGCCTCTTGCGCGGTTAAATAATCCCGCCCTTGCTGCAGAGCACCCTCAACAATGCGCTTGCAAGCTTTACCGTCCACCAATACATCATGCAATACGGATGACGGCGTCTGTCGCAATAACGTTTGATTACGCTGATGGCGAACCATATTCATAAATGCCTTTATGGCTCTATCTGGGGTGTCGTAGGTAGGTATGCCAAAATCATCGAATAAATGACGACTGCGCTCTACTGTTTCACCGCCCATCCAACTGGTTAACAAATTCTTATTATTCTGCTTACTGTGATTAGCCACCACATTGGCCACATCCTGACTGCTTACCATACTAATAGGTGAAAACAACACTAAGATAGCGTCCACACCTGGATCTTGTTCAATAATCTGCAGTACTTGTTTGTAAATACCGGGGTTAGCTTCTGGGGTAATGTCGACCGGATTTGATTGAGACCAGTACTCAGGCAACACAGAAGACAGTTGGCTCACGGTTTCATCGGATAATCGGGCCAATTGTCCGCCCTCGTGCATAAGCCGATCTACCGCCAATATAGCCCCACCAATCCCGTTACCTACCACCGCTAAACGCTCACCCTTAAAAGGCTTCATGCGGGTAAGTGACTCAACCGATTCAAATAATTCTTCAGTACTGTCTACTCGTAATACACCTGATCGCAACAAGATAGCGTCATATACCATGTCTTTATGGCGCAGGCCGCTAGGTACCGATTCAATTAGGGTTTGCGACTGAGGGAAGCGGCTACTTTTAATGGCCAGCACTAGTTTGCCACGGGAAGCATTTCTTACCGCACGCACAAAAGCGGGCGCATTCGTTACCCTCTCCAAGTGCAGCATGATGGCCTTTACGTCACGCTTTGAAGACAAATAATCAATGGTGTCAGGCATACTCACATCAGCACTATTGCCAATGGTTAAAAAGTGCGAAAACCCAATTCCCCGACCATAAGCCCAATCCAACATAGCACTGGCCAATGTTCCTGACTGACCCAGATAGGCCACCTTGCCGGGTAAAGCATTAATATGACTGTAACTTGCATTTAAATGCAGCTCTGGAACCAGTATTCCTAAACAATCGGGCCCCATAATACGTATGCCATGCTCGCGGGCGAGCTTTTGTAACGGGTGCCTGGCTTGATCATATTGCTCTGAGCGCTTACGGGAAATACCGCCCGTTAATATCAAAACAGCATGCACACCGTGGCGGCCAAGTTGCTTAATGACTTTTTCAATTGTTTGGGGGGGCGTGCAGATAATGGCCAAGTCTACATCTTTGGGTAAACGGCCAATCTTTGAAATGCAGGGCACCCCATGAACCGTTTTATAACGACGTATATTAACCGCATAAATACTGCCCTTAAACCCTGAAGCCTTAAGGTTTTTCAATACCTCGCCTCCCAAGCTTTCAGACTTCTCTGACGCACCAATAACCGCGATTTTTGAAGGTTCAAAAAAATTTTCTAACCAGCGAGTTCCCATACATTCCTAATAAAAAAGGTGTAAACCATAATGATTTGAGTTATATAGCTTTATTAACAAACCCTCAAGCAATTCATACATGTCATCTACATTATTTATACAGCATTCACAGTTTGACCAACATTCAGTCCCTCCCAGCCATCCTGAGAGCCCACTGAGAAGTTTAGCGGTTGAAACTCGCCTGCGCCAAACAGGCCTATGGCAAGATCTAAGTATACAAACGTGTCAGCCGGTACCGGCTCACCTTTTTAAGCAAATTCACAACCCAGGCTACATAGATCAGCTTTATCAAATAGCCCCAGCAAAAGGCATGATATTGGCAGACCCCGACACGCCATTAACCTTCAATACCCTAGGCGCAGCTGAAGAAGCGGCAGGATCAGGTATTCAGGCGGTTAAGCAAGTACTCAGTGGCGAGTTTAACAATGCCTTTTGTGCCGTACGCCCACCTGGCCACCATGCAGAGCCGGGTAAAACCCTTGGATTTTGTTTTATAAACAATATCGCGCTTGCCGCTGAATATGCCTTAAACAACTCCGAGATTAAAAAAGTCTTAATATTCGATTTTGACGTCCATCAAGCCAACGGTACCATCGAAATTTTTAAAAATCGTGACGATGTCATGGTTATTAGTACGTTCCAGCACCCGTTTTTCCCTTTTTCACACTGGACCAACCTGCCTGATAATGTACTGAGCATCCCCATAAAAGCGCAAACCGCCAGTACTATGTTTCGCCGACTTATTGAAAAAAAGGTGATGGAAGCCGTATCCAAGTACAAACCAGATATGATGTTTCTATCCGCGGGTTTTGATGCTCACACTAATGACCCCATGGGCGGTCTGGATTTGATTGAAGAAGATTATTACTGGTTAACTCAAATGAGCATGAGCCTCGCTAAGACGTATTGCAAAGGTCGCCTTGTTTCTATGATGGAGGGCGGTTACAACCTTGAGGCACTGGCATTAAGCAGCCATCAGCACATACAAGCTTTAAGCGGTAACTAATAACCTGAGACCCTTTAAGCTGGCTGGGCAGGCTCCCTTCTAGCGCCAAGATAGAATCGAGCTAAGCCGAACAAATTTCGTCAAAGGTCAAATTTTAGGCATAAAAAAAGCCAAGATTCACATCTTAGCTTTTTAGAATAAATGGCGGAGAAGAAGAGATTCGAACTCTTGGAGGGGTATAAGCCCTCGCCGGTTTTCAAGACCGGTGCTTTCGGCCACTCAGCCACCTCTCCGCACAGGCCACGCATAATACGGATTTTGATTTTTGAGTCAACAAAAAAGCTGAAAAACTCTTAATTCATGATTTTTTGTACATAGATCAATCAAACTGCGCAAAAACTAGCTACAGGACTGCGGCGTTAATTATCAAGGCGACGCTATCGTAGAGAAATTCACTCAAAAGCCCTTTATGTGTATTTCTTGAGCTTGAAGCCACTCCATTCGGCCTAGG
>JAPYOO010000574.1 GCA_029938135.1 Bermanella sp.
CGTATCGTTTTGCCACTTTTTAAACTGCTTACGTTCATATTCACTGGCCTTAGCCCACCAAAACTTAAGTTGTAGCAGGTAGGGCAGTGTTACTTCTGTATTAACATGGCTAGTTTGAAATACCAGTGGGTCTTCTTTGGCAATGTGGCTGGCCACGACCGTTTGTAGGCTACTTTGTAAATGAACAACAGGCTTCTTAATAAACGCTAACCCTTGTTCATAGTGTGTTAACGATGGTGTTTTTATAAAAAAAGTTTCCTGTTGCGCCATATTAAGTTCAAAAACCAAAGGGCCGGTTGATAATCTATCGTGATTGTCGTCGTCTATTTGCCATATGTCACTGTATTGCATGATGAGTGTGTGTGGGCCAGCCGGCAGTTGAATAGTGAGGTCAGTGTTACGAAATGTTTGGGTGGCGCTGCCAACTTCCTGTCCATCAACAGACAGTAACGTAAACTCAATAGGCAGTATGAGTGTACTTTCTAACTCATGACTTAAAGCGGGGCCCGAATAGAGCCGTACGGTTTGATGGTTACTGCAACTTGTCAGGGCTGTGGATAACAAAACCCAAAACAAAGTTGTGAATAGAATGCGGTTATTAAGGTTCATAGTTTTTCTACAAAAATGTTTATGGCTCATGCTATTGTGGCTGGCAGTTATAGTCGTTACAAGCTGAGTTTGCCGTCATATGGAAATATAGATGGCTAGGGATAAAAATGGAACCAACTTACAGATTAATTATTTCGTGCCCAGACCGTGTGGGTATTGTGGCTAAGGTGGGGCAATTTGTCTCTAGCCACGGTGGCTGGATATTAGAAGCCAACCATTACGCCGACCCCATTAGTGGCTGGTTTTTTATGCGTCACTGCATTAAAGCCAGTTCATTGCCGTTTGGTATAGAGGCTTTTCGTCAACAGTTTAAAGAAATTGCCGATGAATTTGCAATGGACTGGGCGATTAGTGATTCACAGGCTCCCAAACAAGTAGTATTGCTGGCCAGTAAAGACAGTCACTGTTTAGTGGATTTATTGTATCGCTGGCACAGTGGTGAGATGAAATTTGATATTCCATGTGTGATTTCAAATCACGATGATTTACGCAGTTTAGTTGAGTGGCACGGCATCCCGTTTTTTCATGTGCCCATGGATAAAAATAATAAAGAAGAACACTTTCAGCGTGTAAGCCAGCTCATTGGTGAGCACCATGCCGATACCGTGGTATTAGCACGCTACATGCAAATTTTACCGGCGGATGTTTGCGCCGAATATGAAGGTCGCATCATTAATATACATCACAGTTTTTTACCTTCTTTTGCCGGTGCCAAGCCTTATCATCAGGCAGCCGAGCGCGGCGTTAAACT
>JAPYOO010000178.1:0-4618 GCA_029938135.1 Bermanella sp.
GCACTGATAAATTATTAAAAGATTGAATTTTTATTCGGTATGTTAATTCAGGGTGCAGTGTACCCTAAGAAAAAGGTGCTGAATACTGCGAGGTTAGTCCATTAAATAGGCGACATAAAGAGGTTTGAGGCGGTGAATGGATTTTTCTAGGTAGCGGGGAAAGTGCTTCGCGTAGTTATCAAGAAGTATAATGGCATTGAGGCAAGAATCGGTATTGACCTGACTTTTTAAGCGTTTGGCCATGGCGCTATTAATGGCTTCTAAATTTTCATAACGGCGTAATACATCGTCGAGCATTTCAGGGGTTTCGCCGTTTTCTTTACGAAAAAATTGCGCCAATAAAAAACTGCCGCAGGCACGCCACAATGTTTCTTCGGCACTGGCTAACGGTAAATGATAGCGGGCCATGGGCAATAAAAATTCGGTATGAGGGCAGCCGCAGCTGGCAAATATTAAGCCTAATAAAGAACCCACCGCTTCTTGAACACTGGTTTCTTGGCTAATAGTACGTTGACTGTTTACGACTTTCAGAGAGACGGTTTCATAACTTACTAGGTGGTCTACATCGTCCACCACTAAAGACAGTTGCTGCGCAGCAGGACAATAGGCCGGCCCTTTACCGCCTTTATAAGGGCAGTGAGGGCACTGCTGAAAATGCAATTCTGTCCAAGGCGGAGGCGTGGGGGACTCTCGCTCCAATATATAGCGCTCACCGTCAAAGGTGAAGTGGTACTCCAATGTCTCGCCATCGGGGAGGGTTATAAAATAACTTAAGTTAGACTGCATAACACTCACCGCAAATAAATATGAAGTGGTTCTTTGGGCTTTAATTGTACAGCAGCGTGATGACAGCCATAACATCTACAATAAAAGCTTAGCTTTAGTGTAGATGCTATGGCGCGATTGTGCCGAACTCTTTTTAGTCCTTTGTGGTCAATGTAAGCGGTAACGTAATACTTATGCACAGGCCAACCGGGCTGCGATTGTGTGCCTGTATGGACCCTTTGTGCAACTCAACTGCACGTTTACTGATGGCCAGTCCTAAACCGTGGCCACCGCTGGCACGGTCGCGGGCTTGATCAAGGCGGTAGAAGGGCTTAAATATATCAGCCAATTTATCCTCATCCACCCCTGGCCCTGCGTCACAGCATTCTATAATTAAATTGTCCTCACTGTGCTGCAGAGTCAGGGTAATAGGGGCACTGGAATCATGATAATGCAGAGCATTCTTTAATATGTTTTCTATGGCACTGCACAGTAATTGATGGTTCGCGGTCAGTATCACGGGGTGTTGTAAGGTACTGGTGAACTGAATAGGTTGGGTGTTGCGTGTAAAATTAATGTCTTCACACACGTCTTGTAAAAAGGCCTCTATTTCTACACTGTCTTGCAGGGCTAGGGCGGGGTCTAATTCAAAGGCGGGCAGGTTTAATAGGGTATTGATGATACTATTAATTTGTTCACATTCTTTTTCAATGCGCAGTATGTCTTTTTGATCATCCGGTATATTTAAATGTTTTTTAGTCAACTCTAAGGCGAATTGCAGACGCGCCACTGGGCTTCTTAACTCATGGCTAATATCTTGAATTAAATGTTTATGACTGGAAATAGACGTTTGTAACTTTTCGGCCATGGCATCAAAGTCTTGTGCCAATAAATACACTTCATCTTGACGTTTTTTAAGTTTGGGTAATACCCGACTAGACAGATCGCCAGATGCAAAATTCTGGGTGGCTTGGCGTAATAATAAAATAGGTTTACTGATAAAACGCGCCAGCACATAACTAATCAAGCCGCTGATGAATAACGCAGACAATAACACCGCCACTAAATTGTCGGCCACAATTTTATGTAAGGGCAGGTGTCCCGATTTATCGCGGATAAAAACCTTAATATGCTGGCCATTGGGCAATAACAATAAGCGGCCAATAAATAGGTGGCCGTAAATATGGCGAGTGATAAAAGGCTGTGACTTAGATAAACGGCGTTTGATGTGTTTTAGAGCTCTTGGCAGTGTACGCTGTAATATTTCGCGCCCTTGGAACACCACAAAGATGCGCTTAATGTCATGTTTGTCTTGCTGTTTAAACCAACGGCTTACGTCTTGGTAATGGCTGCTGAGTAACTTGTTATTAAGTTCATCTATTAAGGCAATGTTGGGGATTTTATGTTGGTTACTGTCGTCTCGGTCGGAAAAAAATATCACGGCCATGGCGCTCACCACTAAAAATAGCGTGACCCAAAAACTAATTAAAATTCTGCCGGTAAGGCCTAGGTGATGTTTCATATTATTCCGGCTTCAGCAGGTAACCGGTGCCTCTTAAATTGACTAAAATATCGGTACTAGCACCGGCTTCCACCAGTTTTTTTCGTAAGTTGGATACGTGAACATCAACACTACGATCATAGCGGGTGAGCTTACGCCCCAGGGCCCCTTCACATAAAGCCTCTTTGCTCACTATGTTGCCCACTTGCTGGTTAAGCAGCTCTAACATTTTAAATTCAGCGCCGGTTAGGGTGAGGAGCGTTGCGCCATAATGCACTTCTAAGCGGGCGCTGTTGATGCGCAATATTCCTTGTGACGGCTCGAGGGGTTGGCTGCGACGTAAAATAGCTTTTATACGCGCCAGTAATTCCCTTGGGTTACAAGGTTTGGGCACGTAGTCGTCGGCCCCCAATTCTAGGCCTATGATTCGGTCTAGGTCATCCCCTTTGGCGGTGAGCATTAATATGGGGGTGCTGTTATCGCTCATGCGCAGCTGTTTAAGCACTTCTATGCCATTCATGCCGGGCAGCATGATATCCAATACCAATAGGTCGTAACGTTGGGATTGTGCCTGTGCCAAGCCGTCAGGGCCTGTGAACGCGGGAGTGCAGTGATAACCCTCTTCACTTAGGTATTCACACAGCAGCTCAGATAGCGCTTGGTCGTCATCAACTAACAGTATTTTATTCATAGCTGTATTGTGAGCTGCTTAAGCAAAAAATTCAAAGGCCGAAAAGGCTAAATTGGCCGACTTTACCTTACTTTACTTGTCCTTAACGAATATAGATATTCAATTGAGTATAGTTATTAAGAGCTAATTAATTGGAGAAAAACATGTTTGGTAAAAAATTAAGCACCGCCTTATTGTTATCGTTAGCGGTAACCGCCGGCGCCCAAGCTGGCGGCCGCATGGATAAAATGGCCGTCGCGCTAGACTTAAGCGAAGAGCAAGTTACGCAGTTTAAGGCGCTACATCAAGACAAACGCGATGCCAAGCAGGGTCACAAGTCTGAGCGTAAAATGATGAAGCAAAGCTTTGTGGATTTACTGGATAACTACTCAGAGCAACAGGCCGAAGCCCTTGCGGATCAGGCGGCTGAAATGGCCCGTAAACAAAGCTTAGCGCGTTTTCAACAGGCTCATAAAATTTACAGCATGCTGGATGGTGAGCAAAAAATTAAGTTTAAAAAAATCATGAGCGAACACAAAATGGGCAAGCGCAGTCTTGGAAATGAGAGTGGTCATGACGGTGGCCACAGGGATTAGTTGAGTAAAATATTAACGGCTAGTCACATCCACTTCTTCACCGGCCGCATTACTTTTTAGCCAGCCACGAACACGGCGGGTAATAAGGTTTTTCTTGCCGGTAAGGCTGGACTTTACGGCGGGTAATTGAATTTGAATATAGCGGGTATTTTGTTTGCGAGTAATGGCGTTACGCCGTTGTGTGGCTCGGCGTTGATCTATGCTGGACTGGCCGGTAACAATATCCAGCATGGGAATTTTAAGTTGCGCAAGGCTATCATTAAGATCCACCGCGGGATATTGATTGGCACGGGCATTAATCAGTACCAACGAATAACCGGGAACACCTTCACGGCCCTCAAATCGTTTATTTAAACTGGCCGCCGCCCAATTAGCGCTTAAACCATAAGCCACAATCACTAAGTTAAACTGTCCTAGGGTATTTAATTGGCGCAGGCCATCTTCGACTCTTTGCTGCATGCTTTCTAAAAATTCATCCTCCACCGACAGCGGCTGCTCATCGGGTTTGACGTCAGCGGCTTCATTGGCAAGCGTTGGCAGTTCGCCCAATTCATCGGCCAATTCACCCAAACTATCACTGGGTTCATCAACAAAATTTTGATCAATTTCCTCTTCACCCTCACTAATTTCATCCTGTTCAAGTAAACTTTCATCTATGGGAGTAATGGGCTCGATGGCGTCGCCTGCTATATCAATAGGGGGCAGTTCAGCGGCGGATATTTCGGGTTCGGGGGCGGGCAAAGGCAGTTGTAAGTAATTGCCAAAAAATAGACTTAGGGTGTTCCAGCCATAGTCGGGTAAATATTCACGTAAAGCCCCCACCGTTTGGCTCCACAGGGCATTCTGTTCAATGTCGTGCAGGATTAAAATACCCCCTTGAGGGGTGCCGGTGTTTTCCGGTAAATATAAACCGCTTAAGGTTGAATCGTCATCGCCAAATTTAATAACCTGCTGGTCGCTTTGAAATAAATCTAGGTGCTTTAATACTTCGGTGACGCGCAGTGTGCCAAGATTTGGCGTGACTCTGGGGATGATAATCGCAGGGGTACTGGCGGTAGCGGGCGAGCTAGGGTCGGCGCTTTGGGT
>JAPYOO010000178.1:4718-7296 GCA_029938135.1 Bermanella sp.
GGGTTGGGTTTTCACTCACCAGGGCGGCGTCGTTGCCCTCACTTTCACTCCCCCCCTCATTGCCCGGCACAGGAGTAGGAGCAGGCGTTGTAGCATCGGCAACGGGCTCGTCTGCCGCCCAGCTAGGCCAGCTAACTAGGGCACATAATAGGATGAATACACGGTATCTGTGGGCACGCATAACGTTGACCAAATTAATGTCTTACTGGCTAGATACAAGTCCTGTGCCAAGGAAACACCTAAACATACCCTCTAACTTCCGGCGGATGAGCCTGCCCCCTATAACGGATGGGCCTATCGCGAGATAACCATAGAATAAGGGCATCAATTAAATGGTGTCTTTTCATGAACGTTCGTCTGCTCACACTGCCGTTATTATTAAGCTCCACTCTGGCCATTAGCGCCTGTGGTGGCCAAAATTCTGGTCAAGTCATCACTCAAGATCAAACCGATAATACTCACGAGACGGACACGGGCAACACAAATACAGATAACACAGATCAAACAGACACAAACGATAACGAACCTACCTTAGTCACGCCTGCAAAAGCTCAGATTCTAGAATCGGCACAAGAAGTGACCTTAGAAAATGGCGTTGCCAAATTCAATGTCAGTTGGGAAAAAGAAGCCGGCGAAAACGGACTGTTCTGGAAAGTATTAGTAAACGGCCAATCAGTAATGCCCTTTTTTGCCCTTTCACAAAATGAGAATCAAACTCAGTCTGGCCAATATGAAATTGACTTAAATACAGTCGGCGATTACGCCATTCAGGTGCAATTATGCCCAAGCGTAACGGCAAGCCCATATTGCAGTGTCAGTGAAAGCCATTTATTAAAAGTTAATGAAGACCCAACACAATTTCAATCAAATTTAGGCCTGCCTTTATTTGCAGCTTGGAATACGCAGCTGTGCCTATCCGCCATTTTGGGTGGAGTTTCATTAGGTAACTGCAATAACGAACGTTCACAGCGCTGGGTAATGGAAAATGAACAGATCAGAAGTGCAGCCGATACACGTCTTTGTATTCAAGCCGCGAACCTAGATTACAGCGCATCGTTAAGCCTGACCACATGTGACAAATCAACAAAGCAACAATGGAGTTATGAAAACAATAACCTACGCAATCAAGATTGGGCACTGGATATTAATATCAGCAATAGTCAGGTTATTGTGTGGAATTATCATGGTAATACCAATCAACAGTGGCTCACCACCTTAGAAATTGAAGAACCAGATTCAGATAACAACAACGCCGGTTCTGGTAACAAGGATCAATGGACCCAGGTAGATGTTGCCCCCAACGGCCGCTATGGCAGTCAAGAATTTGCAGTCCCTGCAGCACAAAATTGGGTGAATACTGGTTTGTATTTACGTAGCGGTCAAAGCGCACAAATTTCGGCCACTGGCCTTTGGGCAGTAAAAGGAGGAACTCAATATGGCCCTAACGGTAGCAGCAGTGATACTTCACGTGGATGCCAGTTAGGTGAACTGACTGCTCGCTTAGGTTTGTATTATAAAGACGAAGCCATTAGCTGCATTGGTACAAACGCAACTTTTACCGCCCATGAAGATGGCATTCTTTATGTGGGCGCTGTGGTCAGTAATGATTTGGGTGAAACGTACGAAGCACGTAAAAGTGCCACGGGTATGTTGCAAGTGGTGGTAACCAGTGAAGGCGAAACTGTGCCCACCATCGCCCATGATGTGGCGCCATATTACGATTACGATGCAGTCACTTCTGGCTGGGTAGAAATTCGCAGCAGCCATAATATTTTAACCCTACCGGTGGCCACGGCTAAAAAAGATGCCAGTAAATTAACGCAAGCTGGTGACCGTTTAGATGATATTTATGTACAACACAAATCTCTACGCGGTAAAACGCCTTATTTTGGACAACCTATTCGCTGGTTTGGTGATACCAAAGATGCCCCCGGTTGGATGTTAGCCGGTAACCCAGTACGTATGGATCCCGCCTTAATTGATGCCAATGGCAGCAGTCGTATTACGTTGGCCGCAGAACCAGGTAATAATGACTGGGGTTTTGCCCATGAACTAGGTCATAACTTTAATTTTTCGGGCGGCGATTGGTATTACACTACTTATGCTGGGTTAGAAGCTTGGCCAAATGTTTTTAGCATGCATGCTATAGAGCAACTAGGACTACCCGCAAGAGACACCAGTGATTGCCCTGAAAGAAAGGCCGAATACTTAGCCAAAAATACTCACGAAAATGGCTTGGGCGGCGCTTGGAATGGTTTGTGTTTTTTAAACGAATTTACCGACATATACGGCTGGGGTATTTGGAAAGACTTTTATCAAGAGTTTAATCAATTAGCGGGACATGGATGGGCATTTTTACGCGACCGTTTAAATGCCGCAGCCGGTGAAGATACCACTGCAATCTTTGAGTCTTGGAATATCCCGCTTTAGATTTAATTATCAAAATTAATATCACGGCCTGAATGAAATGCACTGTTTTATTTATAAATACGTTATCCTTAAATTTATCACAATATTAATAAATAACCCGTCATAACAACATCTAAAAAACATCAGTTAAATCCAGCCACTATGATGG
>JAPYOO010000179.1 GCA_029938135.1 Bermanella sp.
ATGTTTGGTGACTTTGTATTTCCTGCCACCGTTAAAGACCAAGAAGAACTCATTAAACCTAAATGGGAAAACATTGATGGTTTACAGCGCTTTTTTATGAATTGGATTAATGATGAACGTCAAAAAGCCATTTTAACCTTCCCTGTAATAACCGCTGCCATGCTGACTGACAACGGTGAAACTAAGGATCAAGCATTCACTCAATTTTGCAGCGAGCAATTAGCCAATGGTAATAGCTTTTTTACTTACCTTTCTGACAATGCCGATTCATTAGCGTCTTGCTGTCGCTTACGCAACGAGATGACCGACAATACCTTTTCATACACATTAGGGGCTGGAGGCATTGCTACCGGTTCTATTAATGTTATTACCATGAATATGAATCGTTTGGTTCAAAAGGATGTAGATTTAAAATACGTAGTGGAAAAAGTACAAAAATATCAAATTGCCTATCGTATGATTATGGAAGAGTATCAAGCCCAAGGCATGTTACCGGTTTACGACTCGGGCTTTATTAATCTAAACAAACAGTTTTTAACACTAGGTGTAAACGGCATGGCCGAGGCTGCCGAGAGCTTAGGCATTAAGGCTGACAACAATGATGATTACAAAAGCTTTGTACGCTCCCAATTAAAGGTGATTTATGATGCAAATAAAAAAGTCAAAGCCGAAACTGGATTTTTATTTAATACAGAATTTGTACCTGCTGAAAATCTAGGGGTTAAAAACGCAAAATGGGATAAAGCAGATGGGCTTCAAGTAAATAGAGATTGTTATAATAGCTATTTTTATGTGGTGGAGGATGAAGAAACTAATGCGCTAGATAAATTTATGTTACATGGCCGTGACATGACTGAATATTTAGATGGCGGCTCGGCACTGCATTTAAATTTAGAAGAATCACTATCTGTTGAGCAATATAAACACCTTTTCAAAGTCGCTGCACAAACAGGCTGTAATTATTTTTGTATCAATGTAAAAATCACCATTTGCAATACATGTGAGTACATTGATAAACGCACCTTAATGGCTTGCCCAAGCTGCAGTAGCAAAGATATTGATCATGGTACCCGCGTGATTGGCTATTTAAAGCGTGTTAGTGCCTTTAGCGCCGCACGACAAACCGAACATGATTTAAGGTATTATCAAAAAGGAGCTATTAAACATAAAGGGAGTGTTTAACCCGCCTTAACCACTTAATTTAGCGCCTATAAAATACGGGGCCAATGGCCCCGTATTTAGACAATGCCTGACTGCACAGATACAGCCAAACAAATACTTACAACTCAAACAATTCCTTCACCGGCCACACACCATCAAACTCAGCGGTTTGCTTTTGTGCTTTGGCGGCAAAAGACTTCATCATGTCGTTGGGACGGAACATGCCCGATTGCCACGTCGCCATGTACTTTAAGCTATCACTCACAGTATGGTCACGGGTAAAGTTAATCATTTCTTTACAACCAGCCACTGCCAATGGAGAATTTTTGGCAATTTGTGCGGCGATGGTCATCACGCCATCCACCAAAGAGTCATGATCGTTAAATACTTGATTTACAAACCCCAAACGCAAGGCTTCCTGTGCGCTGAATTTACGACCCGTGTACGCAAGCTCACGCACTACACCTTCTGGAATCAATTTTGGTAGGCGCTGCAACGTACCTACATCGGCAGTCATGCCCAACTCCGTTTCTTTAATTGTGAAGTAAGCATCTTCCGTGCAGTAACGGCTATCTGAGGCACATACCATATCTAACGCGCCGCCAATACAACCACCTTGAATAGCTGACAACACAGGAATGCGAATCTCTTCTAACGAACTTAATGTAGCTTGTAACTGCATGACTACACGGCGTAAATTTTCACCCATACGACCCGGATCACCCGACATAGGCACCGCTTTTGGGTTACTAAATACGGCCAAATCCATACCGGCCGAAAAGTGCTTGCCGGTAGACGACAATACAATCGCGCGTACTTCACCCGTAGCATCCAGCGATTTCATTATTTGAGGCAGTTCTAGCCAAAAATCCATGTTCATGGAGTTCATAGCCTGTGGGCGGCTCATTTGAACGTGGGCCACGTGATTACTAATTTCAACGTTAAAGCTTTTGTATTCCATGAAGACTCCTAGACTCATATTATAAACAGTCACTAAACTTGGTTTTCAGCCCATATTTATGAAGAACTGATAAATAGCTACTACTAATTGAACAATAAACAAACATGTTAACACTGTTAAGATAGCAAGATATGTAAACACTGTTAAGATAGCAAGTAATGTTAAGATAACTGCGCCATTTATTTAAAGAAGCACCCATGGACAAGCTCATACCCAATATCACACCGGCTAAGCCTGCCCCCAATTACCACCATGGGAATTTACGCGAGGCTCTATTAGCGGCCAGCGTCGATCTTATTAGCCAACAGGGCATTCAGTCCCTTTCCCTGCGTAAATTGGCGCAATTGGTGGGCGTGTCACATACCTCGTGTTATCACCACTTTAAAGATAAGGATGCATTGCTGGCAGCGGTGGCCGAACAAGGGTTTATGCAAATAAGTGAAGGTTTAACGGCCATTATGCAAAATCCCCAGACACCAATACTGGATAAGCTTAAATTAGCGGTAAGTGGATATGTCACCTTTGCCGTAAAAAACGCAACCCAATACGAACTTATGTTTGGCCGGGATTTATGGCAAGGGGAAAATCACGATCAATTTCAGCGAGTAGCCAAAGATAGCTTTCGCCAATATGTGCATTTATTTGAGCAATTTCAGCAACAAGGCATTTTGGCTCCATCAGAAAATCCATTACGTATCGCCCAACTTTTATGGTCCACGCTACATGGCTTAGCCAAGTTGGCCAGCGACGGTATTTTCTCTAAAAAAGGGGATCAAACCGAGATTATTCAATACGCTCTTGACCGAGTAGAGGGTTTACTGAATATTCCAAAGGCTTAAAAATCTGAGTTCTGCGCACCTCTAAGCCTTCATAGGTGCCACTTCTTTGCCCCTTGAACTAAGCCTTCAACATCATTAAAACCTCGCAATCCCCCTGTTCTTTGAAATTTCCCGCCACCTTTAAAGTCTGAAAATGCCATTACGCTCAATGCGGGCACAGGAGTACAGTGATGATGTAACTTATGTATCCTAAAACCAATAATATTTAAAAGGTCCACCATGAGCACAGACGCATTTATATTTGATGCCATCCGTACACCACGGGGCAAGGGTAAAAAAGACGGTTCTTTGTATGAAGTGAAGCCAGTGTCATTACTGGTAGGTTTAATGAAGGCGCTTGAAGAACGTAACAAGCTCGATACCAGTAAAGTTGAAGATGTGGTTATTGGTTGTGTAACCCCTATTGGCGACCAAGGTTGTGACATCGGTAAAACCGCCGTAATGCTTGCAGATTGGGACGAATCTGTGTCGGCCGTACAATTAAACCGTTTTTGCGCATCTGGCTTAGAAGCCGTTAATACTGCGGCCATGAAGGTAGCCTCGGGTTGGGAAGATTTAGTGGTTGCTGGCGGCGTTGAATCCATGTCACGTGTGCCAATGGGCTCTGATGGCGGTGCTTGGGCATTAGATCCCGCGTCTAATTTTCATACCGGCTTTGTACCTCAAGGTGTGGGCGCCGATTTAATCGCCACTCTTGAAGGGTTTTCTCGTGCTGACGTAGACGCCTATGCTGCCGACTCTCAACGCAAAGCCGCCGCTGCTCAGGCCGAAGGCCGTTTTGATAAGTCTAGAATTCCTGTTACTGATCAAAATGGTGTGGTTATTTTAGACCATGATGAATTCATTCGTGGCAACACAACAACCGAGGCATTAGCGGGTTTAAATCCTTCTTTTCAAATGCCGGGTCAAATGGGCTTTGATGATTCAGCCAAACTTAAATATCCACAGGTTGAAGAAATTAATCACATTCATACCCCTGGCAACAGCTCGGGCATTGTAGATGGTGCTGCATTAGTGCTTATAGGCAGTAAAAAAGCAGGCGAAGAGCAAGGCCTTAAGCCACGTGCGCGCATTGTATCGGTGGCATTAACCTCAACTGAACCGACCATCATGTTAACGGGGCCTGCGCCTGCTGCACGTAAAGCATTGGCTAAAGCCAACTTAACGGTAGAAGACATTGATATTTTTGAAGTGAACGAAGCATTTGCCTCGGTGGTGATGAAGTTTCAAAAAGAATTAAACGTGCCCAGTGAAAAAATTAACGTCAACGGTGGCTCCATTGCTATGGGTCACCCTTTAGGTGCCACCGGCGCCATGATTATTGGCATCTGTTTAGATGAACTTGAGCGTCAAAACAAGCGTTACGGTCTGTGCACTTTGTGTGTTGGCGGTGGCATGGGTATCGCCACTATTATTGAACGTGTTTAAGCCGGATAGAAAGGATAATAAAAATGACTGAAGCCATTCGTTTCGAAAAAGACAGTAATAACATCGTAACTTTGACCATAGATATGCCGGGTCAAAGTGCTAATACCATGAACCAAGAGTTTAACTGCGCATTTAAAGCCATCGCACTTCGTGTTGAAGAAGAAATAGATTCCATTAGCGGTATCATTATCGCGTCGGCTAAAAAAACGTTTTTTGCAGGTGGTGACTTAAACGATTTAATTAAAGTACAACCTGAAAACGCCACTGAATTTTTTAATGCCGTTGAAGCATTAAAAGCACCCATGCGTAAATTAGAAACTCTAGGCAAGCCCGTTGTGGCAGCCATTAACGGTGCAGCATTAGGCGGCGGTTTTGAAATTTGCTTAGCCACTCATCACCGTGTCGCGATTGATGATAAAAAAACCAAACTGGGCCTACCTGAAGTCACTCTTGGGCTGTTACCTGGTGGTGGCGGCGTAGTGCGTATGGTGCGCATGCTAGGGTTAGAAGGCGCCTTTAAATATTTATTAGAAGGCAAACAAGTTAATCCACAAGCAGCTTTAAAAGCCGGTTTGATTGACGAGCTAGCAAGCGATACCGAAGACATGTTCGCGAAAGCGCGCACCTGGATTTTAGCGAATCCAAAAGTAGTACAACCGTTTGATATGAAAGGCTACAAGATGCCTGGAGGCACACCTCAGTCTCCAAAAGTGGCGCAGATGTTAGCCATTGTGCCCGCTATTTTGCGTAAAAAAACCAAGGGCTGCTACCCTGCCCCTGAAAAAATCATTGCCGCCGCTGCTGAAGGCGCGTTAACCGATTTTGATACAGCATGTCGTATTGAATCTCGTTACTTTACAGAGTTAACCACAGGCCAAGTTTCTAAAAACATGATTGGCACATTATGGTTTCAATTAAATGAAATCAAAGCCGGTGGTTCACGCCCTAAAGACATTCCAAAATACATCACCAAAAAGGTAGGTGTTTTGGGTGCCGGCATGATGGGCGCAGGTATCGCTTATAGCTCGGCAGTTGCGGGGATTGAAGTAGTGCTTAAAGATGTGTCTTTAGAATCTGCTAATAAGGGTAAAGAGTACTCTGCCAACTTACTTAAAAAGAAAGTAGCTAAAAGCCGTATGACACAAGAAAAAATGGACAGCATTCTTTCTTTAATTACTCCTACTGCCCAAGCAAGCGATCTTAACGGTTGTGATTTAATCATCGAAGCCGTATTTGAAAGCCGTGAACTAAAAGCAAAAGTGACTCAAGAAGCGGAAGCCCACATGAGCCCAGAAGGTGTCTTTTCTTCTAACACGTCAACTCTTCCTATCACGGGTTTAGCACAAGCGTCTAAGAATGCTGAAAAGTTCATTGGTCTTCACTTTTTTAGTCCTGTGGATAAAATGCCATTGGTTGAAATCATCATGGGTGATAAAACCAATGATGAAACGTTGGCTCGCGCCTTTGATTATGTTTTACAAACCAATAAAACCCCTATTGTTGTAAACGACAGCCGCGGCTTCTTTACCTCGCGTACATTTGGTACCTACATCAACGAAGGCTTAACTCTGTTAGCTGAAGGTATACACCCACACGTGATCGAAAGCGCAGCGGCACAAGCGGGCATGCCAGTTGGACCTTTAGCGGTGCAAGATGAAGTGAGCATGAACTTGAGCCGCAAGGTCATTACGCAAACTCGTCTTGATATTATCGCGGAAGGTGGCAGCTTACCGGTTGATTCAGCCGAAGAACTCACCAACCGCATGGTTGATGAGTTTAAACGTCCGGGTAAATCTGATGGTGCTGGTTTCTATGAGTACCCAGTGAAAGGTAAGAAATCTCTTTGGCCTGAACTGACAAAACACTTCACTAAAGATGACGTACAGTTGCCGTTCACCGATATACAAGAGCGTTTGTTGTTCAGAATGTCTTTAGAAACCTTAAGGTGTTTTGAAGAGAACGTATTAATGTCGGTTCGAGATGCCAATATTGGTTCAATCTTTGGTTTGGGTTTTGCCCCATGGTCAGGCGGTGCGATTCAATACGTTAACCAATTTGGTGTACGTAACTTCTACGAGCGTGCCAAGCAACTTAGCGAGCAATACGGAGAGCGCTTTACGCCGCCTAAAATTCTTGTAGAGCAAGCACAGAAAAACCAGCCTTTTGTGTAGTAACGGGCATTTTTTCTAAGTAAAGCAAAGCCCTCAACATTCACGTGTTGAGGGCTTTTTTCGTTTATACCTATAATCTTGCGCCAACCAGTTAAGATCACCACGATCTAGGGTGTATTTATAATAAAATCATATATACACGCACCATTTATTGAATTGCCGCTTTGCAGCATTTACTATGCGAAACATGTAATTTTTATTTCTAGGGTTCACTATGTCTCACACACGACTATTTGGTTTATTGTTATTAATGGGCGCCAGCTGCAGCCACAGTTTTGATTTTAACTACCACAGCATTCAACTTGATTACCTTAATAGCGAAGCGCAAAAGGTCAGCTCTCAGGGTTATCAACTAAAAAGCACCCAACAGCTTAACGATACGATGACCTACTCTTTTGGGCTTAAGGATGTAGACACTCAAAGCGATGAAACAACCACCTCCTATTCATTAGGCTTGGGCTACCACATGCCCATAACCACCTTAACCGACATGGTTATGGGGATTAATGTTTCTAGATTGCAAACTAGTACGGACAGTTCCGATACAGGTCGAGCCATTGAATTTGGTTTGCGCCAGCAACTGAGTAGTAAAACAGAGTTTGATTTTAAGGTAGTGAGCACATACGAGTTTGGTCAAGCGGATACGGGTTTGGCTATGGGCTTGCGATCCACTATAAGTGAAGATGTATCGGTACGTGGCGGTTATCAGAAAAATG
>JAPYOO010000180.1 GCA_029938135.1 Bermanella sp.
CCAAGACTTTAACTTATGCGCCCAAGGAGATTTCCCTGTTGCGTCTTTAGGCACGGTTCGTATAACAACTATGCGTTTAGCACCCCGCTTATAAGCCTCTTCTACTGGAAAGGGGGCTGACAAACCGCCATCAACATAATAGTTAAAACTAATTCAGACAGCCATTGCTGTGGTTATTGCTCTGAGCATCCGGCATATCATCTGGGCTGAGTGTAAAGGCTAGTGTCCATCCTTGGACTGAACCATAAAATTTTAGGTTATCAATTTAATGGAAATAAGTGCTAATAATTCAGAGTATTGTAAACCAGCGCCGACATGGATTGATTGTCCGAGCCGGTTAAGTACTGGAAAGTACCGGTTTCCCGCCAAAACTGCCACCAAGGCACTTTGTTGGTATAGGTTGAAAAATCGACCTGCACCCCTGCATTAAAGTTGTTTTGTACGTACGTTACCGTTCCACGATGTGCATCCTCTTTAAGGCCTCCATGGTCATAGTGCTTGGACATCAATACTGGAAAGTGATTGTGAAAGAGTCCAAGAGGACCATTTTTAGCCGTTTGCTGCCCATTGTAGCCTACGGAATTTGAGCAACTATTAATGGCAGCTGGTGAAGCAGCACCACAAGAAGAAGACGCTGGCACGACCCCATCACTGTGTCCAGACAGCAATAACTTCAATGGATTAGTATTGCCGCCACTGCCAGAAAATCGTAAACGGGGAATGTCATTTGGCTGACTAGAAAGGCTGCGCGCTCCTGCGTAGGTAAGGTCCTGCACCACCCCAAGATCGTCATAGTTAGTACTGCTTAAGTCCAAGCCTAAAAATGCACCTATGGTGCTTTTAACAACCTGGGGCACACTTTGATCAGCCACGATATTCACAGCTAAATCTGCGAAATCAGTTCCGCCGCCGGCACCTCCAAAGTCTAGGGTGGCAATTATGTTAAGGGGTTGTAAGCCTGCACTTGCCATCCAGGCATCCTGATTTGCAAGAAAATGACGAATCACTTGGTCACCTGTGCTGTGCAGCACAATAATACAGCCATTAGCACAGGTGCCTTGGCGTGAATAGTTTTTGGCCTGCTCTAAAATTTGCTGGGAAATTTTTCCTTCCACTCGTTCGGCTGAGCTCCAGTTTAATTTTCCTTCGGCACGTTGTAACCAAAAGTCTGAAATCAAGTCTCGGTTGAATACTTCACTGTCGCTGGGTTTACTTGATAAATCACCAAACTGAAAGCCATGAACTAATAACACATTGTGTCCGGCAATTTGGGCACTGGCGATATTGGTGGTGAGCACCAACGCCACTGCCATTAAGGCCCTGCTGATAAATCGTATTTTTTTCATAATGGTTTATCCCGTTTATTGTTTTTATTTTTCCTCGCCCACATTGCTCAATGACGAGGGGTGTATGAGCGAAGCTTTAAATTGTAAATTTATAGCTTCAATCATTCAGGTATGTATAAATACGCACAGTGCGCAATATTCAAATTAGTGGACAGTGGCCATCTTTTTAAGAAATTCTAGGCGCTGTTGATTTTGGGAATTAGTGTAGGGTTCGTCACTGTAATGAGAAAACTCAAACCCCATTACTTGGTAGGCGCTTTTTTCGCTGGTGCCATACCGTGTTTTCTGTCCCGGCTGAGCCGGCTCATGAGTAATATTAAAATCAGTTAATCTGTAAGGTCCAGCAAACCCCTGGCTACGTAAGGTGCTGGCATGTACTTTTAATACACTCATTGCGTCCCCTTTAGCCAGCGAAAACGCTGCATTGATGTGAGTGACTGGTTTACCGCTTTTCACATCAAACAAGTTTGCCCTCACCCGGTAATACCCCGCCTTCTCTACCTTAAAGTGTGCTGGTATCATTAGGTGTGCGTCTTCCACGTAGACTTCCCCTAAGTTGGTGAGCGTGGCATCGTTGGCTGCCAACTTAAACACCGCTGACACTTTTGCCTGTTGTTGATCACTAAATGAGATATCTGCCATCATTATCTTTTCTCCGGAAGGCAAGTGACTAAACGCTTGTGCCGCTAACACCGCCGAATACATCTTTGATGGCTTTTGGGGTGACGCGTCTATTAAACTTAGAGTGTGTTTTTGTTCGCTATTGTCTGCTAAATAAACCGATATTTTTTCAACCTTTATAGAAGTATCCAGGCCAGTAGAGACTCTTACTTTTACCAATAAATCCTGCTCTTGGTTCACCACATAACGATCTAAAACAATAGCGGCCGATATACCCTTAGCACCATCCAGTTCCCGATCTTTAGCAATAAACGCTTGTGGGTTAAGTAGATTCCAATCGGTAACAGCCAGCGGTTTAGAATACTTGGGGAATTGAATGCTGTGCTCATAGGCATCTGAGATATCAGCCATTTGATGTTTAATGGCCGCTTTTACCCATCGCTCTTGTGTGGGCGGGCTTGGTTTTGAATTTTTTAATAGCATTAAATTATCGGCTGATGCCGTTAATGGTAGAGCAACCTTAGGAGAAACACCGGTACTAGATTTAAGCAATACTCCATTCTGACCGGTGATTAGCAAGATACTTACTAGGCTTGCCAACGCCACTGAAAACAAAATTTTCTTCATAAAATAGCAACCTTTAAAATGACACTTTTTAAAAATAGGAAAAGCATTAAATGCCTAGGTTCTTTAAATTAACGCTGTGGTAATCGATAACAGAAGGGTAATTTGAAAGATTTTTGAAAAAGCAGCAATGGCAAAGTGGGGAAATTAAGGTCATTTTAGGTAAAAATGACCCTATTTAACTGAGTCATAGTAAAATAAGGGCATTAAATTACAGTTTCAAGAAAGTCCTGCTCTAAAGAACAAACATATTGTTCAATTCTTTTTCGGTCAGCCTCATTTAAGGGGCATTGTTGTACCACAAAATTTGCAGTACGTATCACAGATCGCCAGCGTGGCTTTTGCGGAAGCGATTTAACACTAAGGTACTTATCTAACGTGCGGGTTTTTACTGTGCTACCGTCAATATGGGTACGCCAAATTTTACTGTCTTCGGCTAATTCTATTTTTCCTTTACCGGTATGCTGTTCCCACAACGCAATGCTTAGACGTAGGGTATTCACCAGTAATGCCCGCGGGTCTTTTACATGGGCCTGAGGAGCTGCTTCGGTGTTACCAATCGCATTGACAGCAATATCAACAACCACTTTTTCCAAAGACATGATTCTTTCGCGGCTCATGGAAAGCTCTCGAGAAAGGCTCTGCATGGCCTGGACTTTTTGCTGATTGTTTAGAATGAGTTTGGCAGGTTGCACACACAAATTTATAAAACGTTTACCGGCCACATGAAAAGCGCTGGCAAATACTGTGAGAGCAACTGATTTGCCTAAACTGTCTGTGCGGTTACTGGCGTAAAGCTGTTTATCCTCTTGCGAGCGTGAAGCGGCAAGTGTTAATAAATCCTGATAAAGCCTAGGACATAATATCTGCTCTATGCTCTGGTCTTTAATAGTACAGCCATCATCCTCTAGCAACACACAGGCTGCCTGATTGGCATATATTACACAACAGCTATTATCCAGCAACAGTATGGCGTCATCAGCATTATTTAAAACATTCAGCAGGCGCTGATTACTGTGGCGCAACTTTTCTTGGGCATCTTTACGGCGACTAATTTCACTGTTTAAGCGCTTGTTATCCAACGCATGTTTATGGGACTCACCGGCACTAATAAGACTGTGCATTCGTGCCAATAGCTCCACCTCATGATAGGGCTTAAAAAGATAATCATTGGCGCCGATATTTAACGCTTTTACAACATCCTTCACCTGATGACTGGCGGTGAGCATTAATATGGGCAGTTCAAAACGATTATATTGTTCCCGTATTGCTTCACACACCTCAAAGCCATTTAATTGCGGCATCATTAAATCCAGTAAAATCAATTGGGGTTTTTCATTCTCAAGCCATGACAGCGCTTCTTCGCCACTACCACACAAGACTACGTCATAACCCTGCACCTGTAGCTGGCTGTACAATATTTGACGATTCACCTCTTCATCATCCACCACCAGTATTCGCGCCCCTCTAGCGACCTGGTTCAGGGAGGTAGTCGAGGCCTGATTTTTCATCAATGGCGGCTGCGGCGTTAATAGTTGAGCTTGATGAACCAAAGCCTCACCACAGATAGGTAACTTAAAGCGAACCTGCGTACCTTTGCCCTCTTCACTATGAATAAATAACTGACTGTTGTGCAGCGCCAATAAATTTTGGGTAATGCCTAAACCCAGCCCACTGCCTTGTTCGTGCCCGCTGGCATGAGAATCTAATCGTGAAAAAGGTTTAAACAAAATATTATCCAGTTCCTCTTTTATGCCTGGCCCGCTATCTTCAATACAAATTTCTAGGCAATCATCCTGCCTAGTTACCTTGATGTTTATTTCACCACGCAGAGTAAATTTCACAGCATTACCCAGCAAGTTAAACAGTATTTGCTGCAGGCGATGTTCATCGGCTTTAACATTGGGTAGGTCATCAGGAATGTAGGATTTAAATGTAACTGGCTTGTTAACCAGTAAAGGCTCTAACACTCGCATGCTAACGCTTAACGCCGTCGTTAGGTTTACTTCACTTATATTGAGTGCCAACTTTTGATGTTTTAATACTGAAAAATCTAGAATATCATTAATAAGAAAGCCCAGCCGCTGCGCCGAACTTTGAATTAAATTGAGTTGATGACTTTGCAAGGGCGCCAATTGATGACTGTCATTTTTTAGTAAAGCGTCAGCCAAACCTGCAATGCCATGAATTGGGGTTCTTAATTCATGGGAGGTATGCGCCAAAAATTCGTCTTTTAACTGATCTAGCTTAAGTAGTTCATCATTATGGGATTTTAGTTCCTGTGCCATGGCTTCCACCAAAGATAAACTTTTACCATAGCGGCGATTTAATACTAGGCTTTGGCTAATCACGAAGGCAATGACCCCAAGCTGCACCAAAGGTGGCCCAGGCAACACAAAATGACTGTAGAGCACATCGTGTAGCGACATTAAAATAAGCAATAAAAAACTAATAGAAAATAAAACCGCTCCTTCCTCTTTTTTTGCTACTAATTTAAAAAGGTAGTAGCTGAAGGGGGCTGCCATTAGCAAACCAAAAACTTGATAGGGCACGGTTAATAAGGCATAAATATGAATAGGCAGCAGCAGCGTAGATATAAACGCAATGCCAGCAATAGCACTGCAAAATAGTGGCAGCCAAACACTCACTTGGTGCTGATAAAACTGATAAAAGAACCACGCAAACACCGGTACCGATAGAAAAAACAGTTGGTATTCAACCATATGCAGCACTGGCCAACTAATACCAAAATCCAACCCGTATAGGATCTTTTCCCCCACCAATGCACTCCGCCCCGCCACCACCAAACAAAACAGAGCAAAATACAATGCTGCCTTTTCTTTATTTCGGGTTAAGTACAGCATTAAAAAATACAGACCAATGGTCAACAATACTGAAAATAAAATAGCATCGGTAATTACCGGAAAATCACGAATCACAAACAAATTATCCGGCGACGCCAATACAATACTGCGCCATATCCCGCCCTCTTTATGGTGAAAGTTAGATAGCTGTAAAATCAATTGCAGCGAAGAATTTTCTGCATAAATGGGAATGACCCTAGGGGAGACCCAGGGAATTTCAGACGATTTATTTTTTGCCACCTCCCCCTGTTTCGCCACTTGCGCCCCATTAGCCCACAAAGTGTAGGCACTGGGTAAGCTGGGCATTTTTAAAAAATAATAGTGTTGCCCAGGAGGCAGGTCAAGGGTAAGCGTGACAGTGGCAAAACCAAATTTTTTGAAATTTTGACCTTGAATGGCATCATGATTCCACAAGCCTGGGATACTCATGAAGGTACTTGGTTTGGTTGATTTTTTTAATTCATGGGGCATCAATAATTGCCCCCAATAAAAACCCCACTCTCCGTCCAAAGTGGCAAGACCTGTTTGTTTAAATTTTTCCGTATTAAGTGAAATATTACCCTGCTGGGCCAACTGACTACTGGCGTGGACCGGTATTGTTATCAGCATCGTAATAAAGACGAAAAGGCTACAAACAGGATTCATGATAGAGACCCAATTTTACAATAAATATTTTTTTATTTTTAGCTATTCTCCCTGTTAACACCAATAAAACAACTTATTAATGAAGACTCCACATTTAAGGAAGGTACAGCCGTACCCCGCTTTAAACCGATACTTATCGGCAAACCATCAATGAAACCAAAGTACCAACACAGAAGACTAACCGGACATCTACTGAGTGAAATAGCCGGTTAACAAACCGCAATACCCATCCATCACCCCATTTGTATCAATTATTAATACAAAGAGGTCTAATCCTTGGTTATTGTTAAATATTTCAAGTAATTTAAACTGAGCTCCAAGTTAAACACCCTTATTATTCCCCTTGGAGATACACCATGACATTTAAAACACTCATTGCAGGCGTTGCCCTGCTGGCCAGCTCGCTATCATTTGCCGACAACATTCTGATTGTTATGTCTGACAAAAGTGAACTTGAACTTAAAGAAGGCAAGATTTACAAAACAGGCTTTTACTTTAATGAGTTAATGGAGCCGGTAAAACGCTTCATGGATGAAGGCCACACCCTCACGTTTGCCACCCCAAGTGGTGTAGTACCCGCCATGGACCCTAACTCAGATAGCTTACAATTATTTGGCAACGACCAAGCCTATTACGATGCCCACAAAAACTTATTAAACCAAATTAAATTAATGGACCTAGTTAATAGTCCAGTGGTGAGTTTTGATCGTGTGGAGCAAATGGGTGTTGAACACTTTGATGCGTTTTTTGCACCCGGCGGTCACGCGCCCATGGAAGACTTGTTAGTAGATGATCAACTGGGCCGCATCCTAACGGCGTTCCACGTTCAAAATAAACCGACCGGCTTGGTATGCCATGGCCCCATCGCCTTATTGTCTACCTTACCCAACAACGATGAGTTTGTGCAGCAATTGGCAAACGGTGAAAAAGCGGTCGCCGATAAAAACTGGATTTATAGCGGTTATAACATGACAGTATTCAGCAATACCGAAGAAGACGCAGCCAAAGGCTATTTAGGGGGCGGTGCAATGAAGTTTTACCCACAAACCGCTTTATCAAAAGCCGGCGGTGATTACCAACGCAACCAAGCCGACTGGGCACAAAAGGTAGTGGTAGACCGTGAGTTAATCACAGGTCAAAACCCAGCGTCCGCCAAGGC
>JAPYOO010000575.1 GCA_029938135.1 Bermanella sp.
CACACAGAATATCGGCCGCTCCGGTGGCCATGGCGACCGACACTTCTGTGGGGTAATCGGGGTCAAAGTCCACCGGATCCACCAGCACTAAATCGGTAAAGCCCATGGTTTTCATGGCACGCGCCGCCGATCCAATGTTGCCGGAATGACTGGTATTAATTAACACAATACGAATATCTTGAAACATCAACAAAACTCAAGGTAGGTTGTAGGACACTTTTGATGATTATCGGCTTTTTTGGCCATAATTCACTGAAATAGGTGCACTAAACAGATAAACAAAGAAATATATGCTCAGTGTACCTAGTTTTACTACGAGTCTCGAAAAGTTTTTGCTAGAATGCGCGGTTCCCGAATTTAAGAGTTTATAATCCATATGCAACCCACGGTAAATCTTGCCCTGCGTGTTTTAAGGGAAGCCGGCGAAGAACTGGTACATGCAGTTGAGCGCTTTGACTTTGAAAGATCCTCAGACCAGGACATTAGCAAGTTTGTTGCTGATAGTGCCATCCGTACTGAGAAGACCATCATCTTTAAGTTACGTAAACATTTCCCAGATGACACGTTTGAAGGACGTGAAACCGGTATTTCTAGCCGTGAAGAGCAAACAGGCAATACCTGGTTGATTAACCCTTTAGAAGGCGAAGAGAACTTCCGTAGCGGTTTACCGGTTTACAGTATTGTTGTGGCTTGCCAAATTAATGGTAAAACTGAACACGCTGTTATTGTTAACCCTGTAACGGGTCAAGAATTTACAGCCAGCCGTGGACGTGGCGCTGAGTTAAGCGGCCGACGCATGCGTGCCGGTACTAAAACGAAGCTAAGCCAGTCTATCTTAGGTATTAAGTACCCAAGCATTGCACAAGACGAGCGTAACGATCGTTTGCGTGCACGCATTGGTAACTTAAGCCAGCAGACTCGTATGATCCGTGCTTTAGGCGATGACGCGCTTACATTGGCTCACCTAGCCGCCGGCCATATGGACGCAGCTTGGTTAAGCAATGTAGACCGCCTTACCCTACAAGCGGGTTCGTTAATCGCTAAAGAAGCAGGCATATTGCTTACTGACTTTAGCGGTGGTCCCGACTTTGAAAGCGAAGGGGATGTTATTGCATCAAACCCTAAGCTGTTAAAGGGTGTTCTTAAAGGCTCTTTATAAGCGGCCATTACTGGCGCTATGACTTCTCCTGTCTATACTTTTAGTAGTAGTTCTATCAAGTATAGATAGCAGGAGTACATCATGTTCCAACAGCTTTACCATTCAATTATTGAATTTTTTCAATTGCTAGCCGAATCTCAACAGGCTCAGCCCATCGTTATTCCCGTTCGATCACAACCGATACAAAGACAAC
>JAPYOO010000181.1 GCA_029938135.1 Bermanella sp.
ATATGCAGGTATCTACTATTTCTAGTGCCACCATTAAAGAGCAGATAAAACGCAACCCACTACAAGCCGATATTGATGAATTGGGTTTAAAGAAATTTCAGCACTCGGCCTTTAAAGCCGCATACGCGTTTCAAAACCAGTCTATCTATTTAAGTGAACGCGCTGAAGACTGACCTTCGCTTTGCGTTAAGGCTTAAACGTTCTGTTTAGGCCTTTCTCCTAACCTGTTTTTTAGTCATTCCAGGCAGTAATCGCTACAAATCGTGCTAGCTTGAGCCTTAATACATTACCATTTTAATCTTTTCTGCAAGCTCAAGTGCTCCGAAATCCCCCTCAAGAACGCCTACCTCTGCCCCATCTCTGCATTTTATAGTGCCATTCCTAGCAGTGAGCACTTACTTTATTTGTAGTATGTTTTCATTGATAGCAAGGTGTCTACAGGGCAGGGGGGGAGCGGGACTTTGAAATCATAGGGGCTTTATATCCACCATAATTAAAGCACTGTTAGTTAAAAAATGTGAGTAATGGCTGTGTCTTAAAATAGGTAAATAGGATGGAAAAAGTGTGCAAATATGACAAGTTTTAGACTGTGACAAAAAACTGATTGCCAAAAAAATCTCATGTGCTTTAATACTGGTTATATTTACAGTGATTTGAATTTCTGGCCTTTGACCTTTCAATTGCCAGACTTAGCAAAAATTAATACAGGTGATACAAAAATGGATCAGAATCGTCAAAAAGCACTCGATGCCGCGCTAAGCCAAATTGAACGTCAGTTTGGTAAAGGGGCCATCATGAAAATGGGCGATCAGCCTATTGAAGCGATTCCTGCTGTGTCTACTGGCTCATTAAGCCTAGATATTGCCTTAGGCATAGGCGGCTTACCTTACGGTCGTATTGTTGAGATTTACGGACCAGAATCTTCAGGTAAAACTACATTGTGTTTGTCTGTATTAGCACAAGCTCAAAAGCAGGGTAAAACGGTTGCCATCGTTGATGCCGAGCACGCTTTGGATCCATTGTACGCAGAACGTCTAGGTGTAAACCTTGATGAGTTGTTGGTGAGCCAGCCAGATACGGGCGAGCAGGGCCTAGAAATTGTAGACAGCCTAGTGCGTTCAGGCGCGGTAGATATCGTGGTAGTGGATTCGGTAGCGGCGTTAACACCAAAAGCAGAAATTGAAGGCGACATGGGTGATCACCACGTGGGCCTGCAGGCGCGTTTGATGTCACAGGCGCTACGTAAGTTAACCGCCAATGTGAAAAATGCTAACTGCTTAGTTATTTTCATTAACCAAATTCGTATGAAAATTGGTGTGATGTTTGGTTCTCCAGAAACCACCACTGGTGGTAACGCGCTTAAGTTTTACTCGTCAGTTCGTTTAGATATTCGCCGTACCGGCGCCGTTAAAAATGGCGATGAAGTAATCGGTAACGAGACCCGTGTTAAAGTTGTGAAGAACAAGGTATCGCCACCGTTTAAGCAAGCTGAATTCCAAATTATTTATAATGAGGGCATTAACCTTGCCGCTGAAATGATTGATTTGGGTGTGAAGCTGGGATTAATCGATAAGGCCGGTGCCTGGTATGCCTATAAGGGCGATAAGATTGGTCAGGGCAAGGCTAACTCTTGTAAGTTCTTATTGGACAACCCAGTAGCCTTTAAAGAAATAGAGACGCAAATTCGTGATCAGTTGTTAGCTAAGCCTAAGTCACGAGATGAAATCATTGCCGAAAAAGCAGCTGCCGAAAAAGCAGTAGCTGATAAAGAAAAAGCAGATAAACTTGCTGAAGCTAAGCCAAAAGGCAAAGTAAAAGAAGAGCCTCAAGTTAAAGCATAATTTTAATGCTGATTGAAACATAAAAAAGGCCAGCTATGCTGGCCTTTTTTATGTTTAGGATGAACGGTATAGCGCATGTGTAAAGGAAGTAAGTCCATATAGGTGGTCAATAGTATGTATACAGAGGAAAAAGACAAATCCAAAAAAGACAACCCGCCCAAAATATTTGACGAAAAAGCCTTACGTCATAAATCTATTGAATTACTGGCACGACGTGAATACAGCTATGCTGAATTAGAAAAAAAATTACTGGTATTGTCTGAAGATGAAATTACTATTCATAGAATTCTGGAATGGCTCATTGAAATGGAGCTGCAAAGTGATACCCGCTTTGCCAAAATGTTTTTACGCAGCAAAGCTGTAGGTGGTTATGGGCCAGTGCGTATTAAGCTTGAACTTAAGGCAAAAGGTATTCACGATTTTTTAATCGAAAATACTTTTGCTGAATCGGCTTTTGACTGGGATGAAGAAATAGATCGCTTGATTCTTAAAAAGGTAAAAGAGGCTTCTCTTGATGACATGAAGCTTAAAAATAAAGTGATGGGATATTTACAACGAAGGGGGTACGCATTGAATCAAATTTCATCAGGATTTGATCGTTTTTCGCAAGATGTCTAGTGTTGGTTAAAAAGGAATAAGTTGTTACTACTGGTACCTAAATCCTTTTAGGTATCAGTAGTAATACTTTAGTGCAGTTTAAGACGAGGGCGGATAATTTTATTAATGCGCCCTGATAGCGTCATTAATATGGTTTTAAAATAACCGTGTAATGCCACTTGATGTAAGCGGTACAGGGACACATAAACCAGGCGCGCTATACGGCCTTCTACCATCATAGAGCCACTGCTTAAGTTGCCCATTAAGCTGCCCACCGTGCTGTAACGGCTTAAATTAACCAAGGAGCCCATATCTTTGTATATGTAATCTAATGGCGCTTTGTTAGCCGTTTGGCGCACGATGTTTTTGTAAACATGAGCAGCTTGTTGGTGAGCGGCTTGAGCTCTAGGCGGTACGGGTTTTCCATCAGCTTGCAGCATGAATGAGCAATCACCAATGGCAAAAATATTGTCATCTAAAGAGGTTTGTAAGCTTGGTTTTACAACCAATTGGTTGACGCGATTACATTCAAGTCCGCCTAAATCTTTCATCCAGTCAGGAGCTTTTACGCCAGCAGCCCAAATCTTTAGTTCGGCTGGAATGAAGCTGCCATCTTTGGTTTTAAAACCGTCTTCAGTGATTTCTTGCACAAATGTTTGTGTTTTAACTTCTATGCCCAGCTTGCCTAATTCACGATGGGCGGCAGCCGAAATACGCTCAGGTAAAGCCGGTAATATTCGCGTCCCCGCTTCAATAATAGTAACGGTTAGTTGATCTTTTTTAAGCTGATCAAGGCCGTAAGCGGCAAGTTCTGACGCGGTATTATGTAATTCAGCGGCCAGCTCAACACCGGTGGCCCCAGCGCCCACAATGGCAATATTCAAAGTGAAATTGCCTTTTTTGCTGGCAGTATTGTTGGCCTTTAAATAGGTGTTAAGCAGCTTTTTATGAAAGATATCGGCTTGCGCGCGTCCATCTAAAAATGAGCAAAACTCTTTCGCGCCAGGCGTACCAAAGTCGTTCGTTTGGCTGCCCACAGCCATAACAAGTGTGTCGTAACTTAAGCGACGTTCTGGTAAAACCTGTTTGTGGTTTTCATCCGTCATGGCGCTTAATACGATTTCTTTAGTATCGCGCTCCAAATTTTCCATGCGACCGAGGTGGAAGTGAAAAAAATGATTGTGGGCTTGAGCTCGGTAACTTAATTCATCTATGCCGCTGTCCAAGGAGCCGGTGGCCACTTCGTGCAATAACGGTTTCCAAAGGTGAGTATTGCTGGCATCCACAAGGTGAATTTTGGCATGCTTGCGCTTGCCTAGGGTGTTACCAAGTTTCGTGGCCAGTTCAAGGCCTCCGGCCCCACCACCTACAATGACGATGTTTTTCATGAGTTTAATCCTAAAAATAGTTCTAGGATTGGCCATCTAACCCGCATGCTAAATGACAAATACTGGAAATATCTCGCGGCACTTAGGTGCACTGGTGTGAGTCGTTGCGTGGGATTTTGCACCCCTTAAGGGCGCGCATTATAGCGAAGTAGCAATATATGACAAACAAAGGGGTAAATTAATTACCCAAAAGTAGGTACTTTATTTTATCAGCTCAAAAATGATACATATTACAGCGAATATGGTTAAGCCCTTAATCCAGTAATGGGTCTGGTTTGGGGCTAAGGGCGGGGTCTCGTCACGATCAGTCATGCTTTTAAGTAACGCAAGGTCAGACGGGTTAATAAGTGCCTGGCAATAGCGGTCATGAGTAAACTGAATTCTTACTTGTAACTGTTTCTTAAGCGCTTCCTCAACCTCTACACCGGCTACCTGATCAGGGCCAATGCGAAATTCATTACGGCGGCTGAACATCTGTGGGTGTGACAATAAAGGAATGCCGTCAACTTGCTTTAAATTCCAGCGTCCACAGGCCAGATGTCCAGTAATCACACGAACCATTAGATCACCCCCATTATAACTAGAGTGCAAATAACGGCCCCGAGAATAACGAGCGTGTTAACGGCAATCTTTATAGCAGGTGATAGAGTATTAAAGGCTAAATGTAGGCGAATCCACGGGGGGTGTACAAATGGCCCAACGCCAGCGTTGATCATTAGCATTAGTACACATAATACGAGGATACCGCAGGATAATGCGATCATAACGAGCCTTGTTTAATACACAGAACGAGATTAACGCTAGATAATAGCGAATCAGATAAATTGCATAATACGAGAATCGCGCCAGATAGTCGTTAAATTATCCTGCACTAGCATTACATGCTGGTGGGAATGGCAACCTCTACCTCGGCGCCTATGATGTTGTCGTCTTCGTCCATGTGCACCTTGCCGCTAAGGGAGGTGCCGTCCGATTGTGACTTTTTGAACATATCGGGAAGTAAACCACTTTGGGATATATCTAATGCCGCGGTGGTGGTTATTACATTTTCGGATGGACGATATTTTAAGTCCATACTATCGGTAGGCAGTAACTCTTGTAGTTTTTGATCTAATAGGTCTTCGCTATCGGTTGTATTTTGATTTTTGGGCAGTGAGAAGCGCTTAAAGTACGAAGAGGCGTCGGTAAAAAGGCTTTGAGTCTGTTTGGCCCAATCCTCAATGCACGGCTCAGGCAGGTCTTCCTGGAAGTACCAAGTACCGGCACCAGCGGACAAAATTAATGTTAACAGTACAAACGATGTTTTCACGTAATAATACCTGACCCAGTTAGCTGCTTATTATCCAGCTTAGAGCAATCCGTTTCAATAGGTATTATGTGTCGAATGGTCACTACTTTAGTCGTAGACCCTTAAGCACATTTAATAGAGCTTAAGGATCGTGGTAGCAGGGGTTTAGCTAAAGGCGTTCCCAGGTTTAATGCCCATTGCCTTTAATATTTTTGCCAGAGGACAAAAACCGGTGAAAGCCGCTTGAAATAAGTTTGCACCTACAAAAGCGGTGAACCATAACCAGTTTACACTGTGTAACTGAGATAGGCCTAGGCTGAGTAAAATAAATACGCCAGCAATGGCAAGAACTAAGCGATCTAAAGACATGGGGTGATCCTGTGTTATAGATTTAAGGGTTGCTAATTTAGCTTTAACTAATATATGCGCTTTGCAGGGGTTTTTCTAGGGTTATTATGTAACCACTATGGGAACAGATTGAACCAATATAGGTACTAATAAGGGTGCGGTGCGTTTGAGTCTCGTCTGGCTGCTCGATAACCGCTATACTAGTCAGCTTTTTTTCACCATAAAGAGTCGCCACCCCGAAATTCAATCCAATTCGGGCTAAGAGCGGCACCCCACTGATGGACAGTGTATGAAAACGGCAGATATTCGACAGGCATTTTTAGATTATTTTGTAAGTAAAGAGCATGCAGTGGTTCCAAGCAGCTCTTTAATACCGGGCAATGACCCTACCCTCATGTTTACTAATGCAGGCATGAATCAGTTTAAGGACGTGTTCTTAGGGCAAGATCAACGTAACTACACCCGTGCCACCAGTGTACAGCGCTGTGTGCGTGCCGGTGGCAAACACAACGATTTAGAAAATGTAGGTTATACCGCTCGTCACCATACCTTCTTTGAAATGATGGGTAACTTCAGCTTTGGCGACTACTTTAAGCGTGAAGCCATTCAATTTGCTTGGGAGTTTTTAACCAGCAAAGAATACATGAACCTGCCTGTAGAAAAGTTATTGGTGACTATATACAGGGATGATGATGAAGCCTTTGATATTTGGCACAAAGAGATGGGCCTGCCAGAGGATAAAATTATCCGCATTGGTGACCAGGGCGAAAAATATAAGTCAGACAATTTCTGGCAGATGGGTGATACCGGACCGTGTGGTCCGTGCTCCGAGATCTTTTACGATCATGGTGAACATATTTGGGGTGATGTACCGGGTAGCGCCGACGAAGATGGCGACCGCTTCATTGAAATTTGGAATATCGTATTTATGCAGTTTAACCGTCAAAGCGACGGTGAAATGTTACCTCTACCTAAACCGTCGGTTGATACCGGTATGGGACTTGAGCGACTCTCGGCTATCTTGCAGGATGTGCACTCTAACTATGAAATCGATCTGTTTCAAAACCTAATTCAGGCGGCGGCTAAGGTCACCAATACAACTGATTTAGACAGCAAGTCGTTACGTGTTATTGCTGATCATATTCGCTCGTGTAGTTTCTTAATCAGTGATGGCGTTATGCCTTCAAATGAAGGGCGCGGTTATGTGTTACGACGTATTACACGTCGCGCATTGCGTTACGGTCACTTATTAGGCACTAAAGGTTTGTTCTTTCACAAGCTGGTGCCAGCGTTGATTAAAGAAATGGGCGATGCCTATCCTGAACTTAAGAAAAACCAAGGCCAAATTGAAAAGTTGCTTAAGCTTGAAGAAGAGCAGTTTGCCAAGACACTTGATCACGGCATGAAGTTGCTAGATGAAGCCATAAATAATATGAAGGGCGACACCATTCCAGGTGAAACCGTATTTAAGCTGTATGACACATACGGCTTCCCTATGGATTTAACCGCCGACATCGCCCGCGAAAAAGATTTAAAGGTAGATGAAGACGGTTTTAACGCTTGCATGCTTGAGCAAAAAGAAAAAGCCCGTGCGGCCTCCAACTTTAAAGTAGATTACACCGACACACTGAACTTAGATGGTCAAACGGATTTCACCGGTTACGAAAACCTAGAAAACACCGGCAAAATTATTGGCCTGTATAAAGACGGTGTAAAAGTTTCTGAACTGAATGCGGGTGATACCGGCATGGTTGTTTTAGACAGTACG
>JAPYOO010000576.1 GCA_029938135.1 Bermanella sp.
AAGGCGTTAAACAATCTGTATTGGATTTAGGCTGTGGTACCGGTTATTGCTTGCCCGAATTGCAAAAAAAGTATCCACAGGCAAAAGTGACGGGGGGGGATTTAGCCCCCGGCATGTTGCAGCACGCTAAAGGTTTATATCCCCAGTTTGATTACCACGTGAGCGACGCCGAAAATTTACCGTTTAAAGATGCACAATTTGATTTAGTATTTTCAAATTTAGCGGTGCAGTGGTGTGACGATTTCTCTAAAGTATTGGCTGAGGCTTGGCGCTGTTTACGACCAGGCGGGCATTTAGTATTAAGCAACTTGGCGGTTGGCACCTTATTGGAGCTGAAACAAGCTTGGTTAGAAGTTGATAAACATCAGCATGTGAATGAGTTTTTGTCTGATATTGAGTTACTTAGCGATATCAATAATAGTGAATTTTTACAAGTTGATGTACAAATAAACACCCATATAGATTTCCACCCCAATGTACGTAGCCTCACCGATTCGTTAAAGCGCATTGGTGCGCACAATATTACTAGTGGTCGCGCGAAGGGATTAACCGGTCCTAATATTATTAAACAGTTTAAAGCGGCCATGGAAAAACATCGTACCATCGATGGCCTGCCGGCCAGTTATGCCGTATTAAGTTGCGTATTGCAAAAAAATTAACTTTGGAATGAATTCATGAGTCGACAGCGTTTTTTTATTACCGGCACCGACACCGATGTAGGTAAAACACTTTGTACCGCAGCTTTTTTATACAAAGCTAAATTAGAATCTAAATCTACGTTAGGGCTAAAACCCTTAGCGGCGGGTTGTGATATGACTGAGGAAGGTCTACGTAATAGCGATGCCCTTGCTTTGATGGCACAAAGTACCGAAGTTCTACCTTACGATCAAGTAAATCCAGTAGCGTTACAAGAAGCCATTGCGCCACACATCGCCGCCGAACGCCTACATAAACCGTTAAGTGCCGCGCGCCTCGTCGGTTATCTACGCGGTGTATTAATGATTAATCGTGCCGACTTTATTTGCATTGAAGGGGCGGGTGGTTGGCGTGTGCCATTAAACGCCAAAGAAACCTTGGCCGATGTGGTAAAAGACTTAAAGGTGCCGGTTATTTTAGTGGTGGGCATGAAGCTGGGTTGTATTAACCATGCCATGTTAACCATGGAAGCGATTCATCGTGATGGTTTAAATGTGGTGGGCTGGGTGGCCAATAAGGTAAATGATGACATGGATGCCTACCAAGAAAATCTAGACAGTTTAAAGAAAATGATTCGTGTGCCTTGTTTAGGTGAAGTGCCCTTTTTAACCGATGCAAGTGCCGAGGTGGTAGCGCAGTATTTGA
>JAPYOO010000577.1 GCA_029938135.1 Bermanella sp.
GTATAGCGTTCTAGGCTTTTGAAAAAACTGTCCATGGCTTCTGCCAATAAGTGTTTTAGTTGGCAAGCAGTAGTGATAGCGCATTTATTATCATCGCCAAAACATTCTACTAAAGTAGAGTCTTGTTCTATCATTCTAATCAGTTCACCTACGTTAATAGCCGCAGGCTCTCTGCCCAGTTTAATGCCGCCGTTTTTTCCACGTATGGATTGTAGGTAACCCTTAGTACTCAGTTCTTGTACCACTTTCATTAGATGATTTTTAGAAATGCCATATACATCAGCCACTTCTTTGATGGTGACAAGCTCTTCTTTATGTATGGATAGGTAAATGAGTACCCGCAGCGAGTAATCTGTAAAGCGTGTGATGTTCATGGCATGTCCTATGCGTCAGCGATATCTCCGACTCAACTGATTTTTATCAAGTGGGTGGATTAGAGCTATCTCTATCGCTTTTTAATATGTATTCAGTTTACATCTTTAAGCTTCGGGGGTAAACTCACCACATTAAAGATGCATATCAGATACATCTTATGTTTTTGAGGATTAAGAATGACATATCTAGAGATGCCACTGGGTGAAATCGCAACTAAGGTGCCGGGGGCTACCGCTGTACTATTTAGTCACAAAATTAACTTTTGCTGTAACGGCGATATGACCCTCAAAGCCATTATGGATAAAAAAGGTCTGAATGCTGACGATATTATTCCCACGATAGAAGCATTGGCTAGCCGCGGTGGGGCGGTGCAAGATTGGTCCCAGGTAGATAACAAAGGCATCATAGAGCATATTTTAACCCGTTATCACCAAGTTCACCGTGAACAACTAACCGAACTGATTCGCTTAGCCGACCGTGTAGAAACAGTACATGGCAGCAATGAATTATGCCCCACTAGTTTGGCTGATCATTTAATCAATGTAAGGCGAGAACTAGAGCAGCATATGCAGAAAGAAGAGATGATGTTATTTCCTATGCTGCTTGAGGGTCATTCGTCCATCGTAACAGGGCCCATAAGCGTAATGATGTCGGATCACGAACATCATATTGAGCACATAGAAAAAATATATGCGTTAACAAATGATTTATCCTTGCATCCTGAAGCGTGTAACACTTGGCGTGCACTTTACTTAGGTCTTCAAGAATTTATCAGCGATATTAATATGCATATTCATATCGAAAACAATATTTTGTTTGCCCGTGCAATAAATAAAGAAGTTATTGAACCAACCGGTGCAGTGGGGATTATGAGCGAAGACGACATTAAAGAAGCCGAGCCTGAGGGTGTGTGCTGCGGTGCTTGTAGCTAGTAGTGCTCTCTTAAGTAACGCTATTGAAAGCG
>JAPYOO010000578.1 GCA_029938135.1 Bermanella sp.
TTGTTCATGGTATTGATGAGGGTTACATGAGGGCTCACCAGCTGAGCCATATCTTTATCACCGGTACTGATGATGGTCTCTATGCCTTGCTCGGTGGCCTGTTGCGCGAGCGTACCGATTACATCGTCGGCCTCAACCCCGTCAATCACCAATAACGGCAGACCCATAGCCGCAATAATGTCGTGTATCGGTTGGATCTGGCACCTTAAATCATCCGGCATGGGCGGACGGTTGGCTTTATAGTCGGCATAAATATCGTTACGGAAGGTTTTGCCTTTGGCATCAAAAATCACAATCACATTCGCGCCTGGGTAATTTGTGATTAGGCTGCGAATCATATTGATCACACCCTTAATGGCACCGGTAGGGTTACCCTTACTGTTGGTTAGGGGCGGCAATGCATGAAAAGCCCGAAACAAGTACGACGAGCCGTCGACTAATATAACCTTTTGTTTATCAGATGCTGTCATAGGTCTATTCTTATATAAGGCGGGGGCGCTACAATAGCTGCAGGGCACTAAATATTTAACGGGATGTTAGCATGAAACTCTTAGGCACTTTTTTTTTATTCTTCACGCTTTTCAGCAATAGCACTTTTGCCGAACTGCCGGCTGAGCCCTCCATTGTGATTACCCATACTAAGGATAAAACCTTTTACGAATACACACTTAACGGCAAGGTATTGGAGATTAAAGTGGTGCCTAAATTTGGCCCCACCTACTATTTAGTGCCCGCTGGTGGCAGCGATGACGACTTTAAACGCCTGACCCAGTCTAATTTAGTGGTCCCTAAATGGGTGATATTCAGCTGGTAATCTAAGGGCGCCTCCTCTCTAACTGAGAAGTGAATTAGACGTAAAGCCAGAGGCTGCAATCAATTAGTAGAGGAGCCCTTAACATGAGTGTATATACACAGTTACAAACCCAAGACTTTGAAAGCGTTTTAAGCCAATACAACCTTGGCAAGTTAATCGCGTTTGAGGGCATTGCCGCGGGTATTGAAAATACCAACTATAAAATTACCTTACAAAAAGATGGCCAAACTCAGTTTTACTTCTTAACGATCTTTGAGCAGCTTAAGAAAAGTGAACTGGAATTTTTCATGCCTTTGCTTTCGCACTTGCAAGATAATGACTGCCAATTGGCATCCCCCATAAAAAGCATTCATGGGGATTTAACCTTCACGGTTAAGCAAAAAGACGCGGCCATTTTTTATTGCTTAGAAGGGAAGACGCTTTCCACCCCCAATATTGATCAATGCCGATTAGTAGGGGCGCAACTTGCCAAGATTCATATAGCCGCTCAATCTTTTACTCAATCCCATGACAATAACCG
>JAPYOO010000182.1 GCA_029938135.1 Bermanella sp.
TTTTAATTTAGGATTTGAAAGCAGCTTCTAAGGCTTTCAATATTAAGGATAAAAAGATGAACATACAAAAAACAATTTTAGCCTGCGCCATCTCAGCCATCGGCTTAGTCGGTTGCGGTACTGACGAACAAGATAACAGCAATACGATAAGTGGCAGAAGCGCAGATGCTGCCATCGCACCTGGCATTGTGGTCGATGGGCCTGTGGCTCGTGCCACTGTATTTTTTGATTTAAACGGCAACCTTAAAAGGGATTCGTTTGAGCCTTCAGCGTTAACTGACAACGATGGCTACTTTAATCAAAACCTTTTACCAGGAAGAGAGGCTGACTATTGCTTTGGCGATACCAAAAACGAAGAATTCTGTATCTTCTCGCCAAGTAACCTGTCTGATGATACTCAAATCATCGTAACCGGCGGTTACGACTTATACACAGGCGAGCCATTTGAAGGCTCCATGTCTATTCCTGCTAAAAGCTATATCGCACGTAATGCGCTTAATGAACAAGCCGGCACATCGGTTGTTCCTATCACGCCATTATCGTCGATTTTCGCCAACAGCAGCCTAGATCAATATGCGGGCTTATTTATAGTGGCACCTGACTTTAATGTTAACTACTTAAATTCGGCTGAAGATTTTGTTGCCAACCCGTTTGCCGTAACCTACCAAATGCACAAACTTGTGACGGTAGTGTCCGACTGGGTAAAGGATCAATACCCAGAAATTGGTGAAAACGACAACCTACCTGCCGATGTTAGTAGCTTAATTTATAAGCAATTTGAAAACCTAACTCTTCTGAAGTTTGATGACGCATGGACCGCCATTGAAGCCGATATGAATACCCTGTATGCCAATGCTGAAGTCACTGCATCTCAACCTACTCCTAATGCTGCAGCGGTAATTGACCTACTAGGAAGACTAGCCGATACCACCACCGCTATCACTCGTGCTTTTGGCTACGACGATCTTAACGGCTTAGGTGCTGAGCTTACGTTTGTTAACGTTAAAGCCCGCATGCGAGGTGTAGAGGTAGTGGTACTAAAAATCATCCGTGATTTACCACGTACTGCCGCACTTGATGCTCTAAATAATCCGACCTACTTGCTTAATTTGGCAGGCGACACCGATGACAACGGCAACATCAACTTTACTCAAATTGTTGAATCACTGGGCGATGCAAACTCGCTTGCTACTGAAGCGGGCTTGGCTTCAGTAAATGATGGCGTAAGCTTAAGTGCTCTGGCGGGTAAGTCTTTGAAGTTTGAAGATGACGATGCATCAATAGATAGTAAGGCAGCCATTTTCTTCACCGGCACAGAAGGCGCAACTAAAGGCGAAATCCACCTTTGCCTACAATACAATGACAATTCTGACGTAGACCTAGATGGCAACTATATTTCAGGTTCTTGGGATACCATTCCAGCACTAAACAATACCGTTGTATTAAAAATGAATATCTTTGGCGGCATGTCAGCGGTATTGAAGAAAGTGGGCATTGACGCCATTACCGATAACACTGAATACCGTTTCGATTATGCAGGCGAAATCACTAAGTTCAGCAGTGCCGATGACTTTGAAGTGACCGCTGATTTAGAATTGGAGACTATCCCTAATTCAAACGAAACATGTCAGGACTACCTAGGTATCAATAACCAGCTTAAATAAGCAACGTTAAACCTAAGCATCAATACAACCCCTCACTAGAGGGGTTTTTTTTGCCTGCCATTTATGATTCTAAAAAGAAACCACTTATGCCATTAAGCTCTTAGTAAAACTAGAGACTTCAAGAGTATCCACTAAGCTTAATCTTAAGCAGTAAACAGTGGCTAACTTATTGAAGGTTTTATAATGCATAATAAAATTTTATTGGGGGCGGCAATCTCTATTGCTGCAATGCAAGCAGCGGCGGTTCCTTTTGCACCTACAGATGCCCGTGCTATGGCCATGGGGGGAACGGGGGTTGCCTCAGCCAAGACCGTACACTCAGTACAATTTAATCCCTCGTTATTATCTTCCGCCAGTGAAAGCGATGACTTTGGTTTATTGTTTCCTCAAATAGGTGGTTATTTCTCAGATGAAAATGAATTTATTGATTCGGCCGATCAGTTTGTAGAGGACGATTTTGTAAGCGCCTTTGACAGCGCCATTACCAACATCACAACCCCCATAGATAATATCCAAAGCCAAATTAGCGTTATCGATGCCAACTCCGATGAAACAGCTGATCTTACTGTTTTAGCAACCGCCACTGGCATCTTGGCAAGCAACTCAATCCTCCTAACCGATGGTACAGGGCAACTAACCGTAGCCACTCAAAATCTAAATACTGGTTTGGCCACTTTATCCCAAAAAGCGCTACGCGGTGGTATTGGCTTTGGTGCAGGTATAGCTATACCCAGTAAAAAATTCTCAGTGGCTATTAGTGCTAATAACTCCACCACGTTTTCCGGTGAATTGGTCGTCGCACAAAGTGACTTAGATACACTACTTAATTACACACTGGCAACTGATGCCTATGCAGGATCGGTATCTAGTTACGCGACAGCCTCAAATGAAATTGCTGTAATGCTAAGTAACATAGAAACCCTAAGCCAAGGCACCACAGCTGATCAGCTGGAGGGGGCTCGAATTGTTGATGAAGACTTACCCGCCAAGCAGACGGCTCTTGCTACTGCCAGTACAGACCTAAACTCTTTTACTTATGGCGGCACGGGCCGGCCAGCATCAGAAGGCACAACCCCTATTTTTGAAAATGGTGCATTGGCCAGCGGCGCCGATTCACTCACGTTAGATTCAGAGGCTCACATCATCGCGGTTGCCCTTTCTGAAGTGGCCTTAAGTATCTCCCGTGAATTTGATTTTTCAGGCAGACAAGTGGCCATAGGTATTACCCCTAAGCTACAGCGCATAGACGTTTATGACTACATTGTAAGTGTTGATAGTGAAGTGGATGGCGGTGATATCAGCGATTTTGGCACAGAAAAAAATGGTTTTAATTTAGACATTGGAGCCTCTACCCGTTTTGGTAAAATTGAACAAGGTACTGTGGGTATCGTGGTTAAAAACCTTTTGAGTAACTCACTTGATTCCATAAATGGTCAAACGGTAGAAATTAAACCCCAAGTGCGCGCCGGTGTTGCCTATCAAGCTTTTGGCTGGGTAAATTTAGCTGCAGATTTAGACTTAATTGAAAATGAACCTGTGGCATTTGAAGAGCCTAGCCAATTTTTTGCGGTGGGCGTTGAAGCCGATGTATTTGGCTTTATACAATTACGCGGGGGCTTTCGCACCAATATTGCTGCTTCTGGCCAACAGGTAGTATCGGGTGGTGTCGGTATTTCGCCCTTTAGCCTGTTCCATATGGACTTAGGGTTATACACCAATACCAGCGACCCTAAAAAAGAAGTAGGTGGTGTATTTGAATTTGGCGTTGACTGGTAAATTAACGGATACATTATAAAGCACTGAAAAAAGTGGGCACATGCTCACTTTTTTTGTATCTGCCCCGCGCTCTTGTGTACAATTCCCCTACCTTCTTATAAAAATACCACCATGAAAACCTATCTTGTAGGCGGCGCCGTTCGCGACCAATTATTAAACATACCCAGTAAAGATAAAGACTGGGTTGTTGTGGGCAGCACCCCAGAGCACATGCTGGACTTAGGCTACAAACAAGTGGGGGCCGACTTTCCAGTATTTTTACACCCCAAAAATCAACAAGAATATGCACTGGCCCGCACCGAGCGCAAACAAGGGCATGGCTATCAGGGTTTTGATGTTCAATTTAATGAAAACGTTACCCTAGAAGAAGATCTAATCCGCCGCGATTTAACCATTAATGCCATGGCGCAAAGCGATGACGGCACTATTACAGACCCCTTTAATGGCCAACAAGACCTTAAAGACAAAGTATTGCGCCATGTGAGCCCCGCCTTTAGCGAAGACCCGTTACGGGTATTGAGGGTGGCGCGCTTTGCTGCACGTTTTCACCATTTAGGTTTCACCATTGCCCCTGAGACACTTGCGCTAATGAACAACATTAGCGAAAGTGGCGAATTAGAACATCTAACCCCCGAACGGGTATGGGTAGAAACCGAGCGAGCACTGCAAGAAAAAAGCCCGTGGATTTACTTTGAAGCATTAAGAAACTGCCAAGCACTTAACGTTTGTTTCCCTGAGTTAAATGCCCTATTTGGTGTGCCACAACCCAAGCTACATCACCCAGAGATTGATTCCGGCATTCACAGCCTTATGGTATTACAGCAAGCCACGTTTTTAAGCGTAAATCCGGTTATACGCTTTGCCGCACTGATGCACGATTTAGGCAAAGCCTTAACGCCTAAAGAGAATTGGCCCAAACACATTAAACATGAAGTGTTAGGTTTACAGCCTATTAATAACATGTGTGACCGTTTGCGTATTCCTAATGCCTTTAGAGAGCTCGCGTTAAAGACCTGTGAGTTTCACACCCATGCCCATAAAGCCTTTGAATTAAAAGCCAGCACCATTTGGAAACTGTTTCGCCAATGTGACGCCTTAAGAAAACCGCAGCGTTTTGATGACATGTTACTGGCTTGCATGAGCGACAGCCGTGGCCGCACTGGTTTTGAAAATATTGAGTACCCTCAGGCTGACTATTTAAAAGCGCTATTAAAAAATGCCATGTCGGTGCAGATTAAAGATATTGTAGATAAGGGTTTTCAAGGTGCCGCTTTAGGACAAGAAATAGAGAAAGCAAGAATAGAGGCGATTACCGACACACTACCCCAATTAAAACTCCAATATGCGGCCCCACATGAATAATAAAAGTGTATTAATTACCGGCGGCGCTCACCGCATAGGCGCGGCTATTTGCCACACGCTGCATAACAGCGGTTTTACGGTGTATATGCATTACGGGCAAAGTCATGATGCCGCCAAAAAGTTACAACAGCAACTCAATACCATCAGAGCCGATTCCTGTTTTATTTTTAGTGCGGATTTATCCGATCCCGCGGCCACACAAAACATTAGTGAGTGGCTGCTAAGCCATACTCAACAGCTTACTTTATTGGTCAATAATGCCTCGTGTTTTGATGCCACCCCGTGGGAACAGGCAACCGCGCAACAATGGAGCAACTTGTTTTCCATCAATACCCAAAGTCCGTTTTTTTTAAGCCAGTCGCTATTGCCTGCATTAAAAAAAGGCAAAGGGCAGGTGATTAATTTAATTGATATTCATGTAGAACGCGGTTTGCAAAACCACCCTATTTACTGTGCTAGTAAGGCTGCACTAAAAAGCCTAACGCTTTCTTTGGCCAAAGATATGAAGGGTGACATACGCTGCAATGGTATTAGCCCAGGCGCCATTTTATGGCCGGATCACGATACCGATACCCAAGTACAGCAGGAAATACTGCAAAAAATCCCCATGGGGCATTTAGGCGGTGTGGATAACATTACCGAAACAGTGAGTTTTTTAGTGAACAACGATTATGTGAATGGGCAAATTATTAATGTGGATGGTGGGCGTACATTACATAGTTAAAGATTGGGCCGTGAATCGTTAAGGCTCTAAAGATCGCTCACGGGGTGAGCTCGTACAAGGGTTACCTCGGCATTATCCCAGCTCTTGTACGAGGGCAGCCCCTGCCCGATCTCTACAGCAGCCTGCCAAATCAAAAATCAATCCAGCTATTCTATTTTAATTCAACCTGCCACAGTTTCTGCTTATCTTTGTCATAAAAAAACCAAAGTCGTGCATACGTGACCTTAAGTTCGGGATGCAATACATCCGCGGCAATGTCGTTCATGGGCAATAAAACAAATGCGTTTTTAGTGATCTCGTCTCTGGGCAAGCACACCCCATCCACAACACCCACTAAATCATCATAGGTTAAAATATCTATATCTAAGGTTCGGCCACTAAATTTTGGGCCACTGCGTTCGCGGCCATGATTGTCTTCAATGGTTTTAAGTGTGGTATTAAGCTGCCCCACTGTTAAATCTGTGGTGAACTTTGCCACTAGATTAAAGAAATTATCGCCACTAAACCCCACCGCTTCGCTTTCGTAGATAGGCGACAATTGCAATTGCGAAAAATGCTCGGCCAAATCTTGCAAACAGGCTTTAATGTTTTTATCTTTATCTATATTACTGCCAATACTAACAAATACGCAGGCCATAATTAGCCTTCCTTATCGCTAGAGGTTCGCTCAATCATAACGCCCACCGCTTTGGCACCCCGTATGGCACCGGGTTTACTGAGCTTTAATTGAAGCGACGGAATGTGGAATTCTTTAAGCAATATTTGCGCAATCGCTTCAGCCATAGTTTCTACCAGTAAAAACTCACTCTCGCCAATAAAGGTAATTAAACGCTTGGACACATCTTTATAATTTAACGCAAATTTTATGTCTTCACTTTGGGCAGCGGGTTTGTTGTCCCACTGCATTTCTAAATCAATGCGAACGATTTGTTTGATTTCACGCTCCCAATCGTAAATACCAATAATGGTTTCGATCTCTAGGCCGTCTATAAATACTTTATCCATTATTGTTCACTCGTTCTTTCAACAGCAGGAAGTTGATCCATAGGCCAACGGGGGTGGATAATTATTTCTTCGCCGTCTTTTTGACCAGCTAATAAACGCTGACAACCGGCATAGGCAATCATGGCGCCGTTGTCCGTACAAAACTCAGGGCGCGGGTAAAATACTTGGCCCTTTTCTTTACCTGGGAGTTTAGCCATTAACTCGTGTAACTTTTTACGCAGCGTTTTATTGGCACTTACGCCACCCGCAATCACTAAGCGTTTGTGGCCGGTTTGCAATAAAGCGCGTTTACATTTAATGGCCAGTGTTTCTACTACGGCTCGCTCAAACGAAAAGGCAATATCGGCTTTATCTTGATCGGTTAAGTCGCCGCCTTCTTGGCTAGCTCCCTCTTTACAATTCTCCTCTCTACACTTGATAATTGTATTACGCGCCGATGTTTTTAAACCACTAAACGAAAAATCCAAACCGGGGCGGTCGGTCATGGGCCGTGGAAAAACAAAGCGATCTGGGTTGCCATTAACCGCTAGGCGGGCAATGTGGGGGCCACCTGGGTAGGGTAAATCCATCATCTTGGCGGTTTTATCAAAGGCTTCACCCGCCG
>JAPYOO010000183.1 GCA_029938135.1 Bermanella sp.
CGCTTTGGATGGCCAAAATGGCTGTCATCCACCAGCGCTTGTATTTCGACTAATAAGGGCCGAGTGCCTTCCCATACCACCATGACACTTGATCCACTGACGGGCTTTTCGCTGCGGCTTAAAAATATGGAGCTGGGGTTTTTTACTTCTTTCATGCCGGTCTCTAACATGGCGAATACACCCAACTCATTCACCGCACCAAAACGGTTTTTAATGCCGCGCAACGTTCTAAAACGATTGTCGTTATCGCCTTCTAACATCACCGAACAATCTATCATGTGCTCAAGTACTTTAGGGCCCGCCAGTGAGCCATCTTTGGTCACGTGTCCCACCAAAAATAATACGGTATTACTTTGTTTGGCGAAGCGCGTGAGATAAGCCGCACTTTCACGCACTTGGGAAACACTGCCCGGCGCTGATTCAACACCCGGCGTGTTCATTACCTGTATTGAGTCGATTACCATCACTTTAGGTGGGTTATTTTTTGCAATTGAAACTATTTTCTCCACATCGGTTTCCGACAGCATTTGCACGTTTTCAGTGGGTAATTTTAATCGCTGTGCACGCAGTGCCACTTGCTGTAATGACTCTTCACCCGTTATGTATAGCACCGGCATCCTCTGGGCTAAATGACACATAATCTGCAGCAATAAAGTTGATTTACCCGCCCCTGGATGGCCACCCACTAAATTAACTGAGCCGGGTACTAGGCCGCCTCCTAACACTCGGTCAAATTCGTTCATGCCTGATGAGAAACGTGGCAAGTCTGCCAATGACACATCATTAAGGCTAACGACTTTATTGGCGCCTAACGTGCCGCCGGCATACCCTTCGCGTACAACCGCTGATTTAGAATTGGAGATTTTAAATTCTTGCAGCGTATTCCATTCTTTACAGGCACTGCACTGGCCTTGCCATTTAGAGTGGTCGCTGCCGCATTCGCTGCATACGTACGCTATTTTTTGTTTGGCCATGGGGATCGTCTTAATTTGGAGAGCTATTTTTGTCGTTTTTTTAAAATGTGGTTTAACTACTTATTTTCAATTATGCCATACAACGCTAGTGAACGGGCTTGCAAAAAAATCTCAGCCACAATACCGCCCACAGAGCAGAAATAAAGGACCCTAGTAATATTCCCAAACGACTATCAATCATGTTCATAGGGTCGGTTTGGGCAAATGCTAAGCCACCAATGAATAAGCTCATGGTAAAACCAACGCCGCACAATACGGCTACTCCGTACATTTGCGACCAGGTTACACCTTTAGGCATCACCCCCAGCTTCAAACGAATACCCAACCACACCATGGATAACACACCCAACTGTTTGCCAAATACTAGGCCTAAGATAATTCCTAGTGATACGGGCTCAAATACATCCGACCAGTTTAACTTTGAAAACGACAGCCCCGCATTGGCAAAGGCAAACACCGGCACAATGAAAAATCCCACAGGCCCATGTAAATCGTTTTCAAGTTCTTGTAGGGGCTGGCATTTTTGCTGGTCCCAATCTATGCCCCGTACTGGGACAAATATGGCCAGTACCACACCGGCCAACGTGGCGTGCACACCTGACTTTAATAACGCCAACCACATGAGTACCCCCACTAAAAGGTAACCGGCTTTACTCACTACTTCCACACGGTTCATTAACCACAGGCACACAATGCACACCATGGAAATGAATAATGCATTTAAGGATAATTGATCGGTATAAAAAATAGCGATGATAATGATGGCGCCAAGGTCATCAAATATTGCGAGGCTGACGAGAAATATTTTTAAAGATCTGGGTACCCTGTCACCCAGTAAGATTAAAATGCCCAGCGTGAAGGCGATATCGGTGGCCGTGGGAATGGCCCAACCTTTAATCGCGATTTCATTAGCGCTGTTAAATACGGCATAAATAAGGGCTGGTATTGCCATGCCACCGATTGCTGCCAACATGGGTAACATCATTTTTTTGCGACTGTTTAGCTCCCCCTCTATGACCTCACGTTTTAGCTCCAAACCCACCAGTAAAAAGAAGATGGCCATAAGGCCGTCGTTAATCCATAACTGTATGGGTTTCGCAATATGATACTGCTCGATGGAAACCGTTAACTTAAGGGACAGCAGCTGGTGATAGGCGTCTTGCCACGGGGAATTGGCCACCAGCAAGGCAACAAAGGTCGCCCCCATGAGCACGAGGCCACTTGAAGCTTCAAGACGCAAAAATCGACGGATGGATTCAAACATGCACACTCCTTGGTCAATTTTAGACCAAGGGTGCCAGCTTTCAACTTAAGAATGCTTAGGAGTCACCTATAATAGGCTGCCCAATGAACACTTGTTAGCGTGTTACATAAGACGTCGCGCTACATAGGGCCTACATGGATGCAGGCCCTAAAAGGTAACAGGAACGTTTGCTTTTCTATTTGTGGTATTGAGGGCTCAATTCCACAACAGCCTCGATAAAGGCTTTAGCATGTTCAGGGTCGGCAAACTGATGAATACCATGGCCTAGGTTAAATATCTGACCAGTACCCTTGCCGTAACTGGCTAAGATGTTGCCCACCTCTTCACGAATGCGTTCAGGCTTGGCATACAATACCGACGGGTCCATGTTCCCTTGTAAGGCTACTTTATCGCCTACACGACTTCTTGCGCCGCCGATGTCGGTGGTCCAATCGATACCCAATGCATCACAGCCAGTATTGGCCATAGATTCTAACCATTGGCCTGCGCCTTTGGTGAACAATATTACCGGCACTCGACGGCCTTCGTGTTCGCGAATTAATCCATCAACAATTTGTTGCATGTATTTAAGTGAGAACTCTTGGTAGGCCGAATGACTTAACACACCACCCCACGTATCAAATATTTGCACGGCTTGCGCGCCGGCTTTAATTTGACCGTTTAAGTAATCAATGACCGACAAAGCCAATTTGTGCAGCATTTGGTGCATCACTTCTGGCTGACCATACATCATCGCTTTAACGTGACGGAAGTCTTTGCTGCTACCACCCTCAACCATGTAAGTGGCCAATGTCCAAGGGGACCCCGAAAAACCAATTAACGGTACACGGCCATTTAATTCACGGCGAATAGTACTTACGGCCTTGGTTACGTAGCTTAAATCCCGTGCAGTATTTACAACCGGCAATGCTTCTACATCAGCTTCGGTACGCACTACTTTTTTAAATTTTGGGCCTTCACCCGTTTCAAAGTACAGGCCTAAATCCATGGCATCAGGGATGGTTAAAATATCACTGAATAAAATAGCGGCATCTAACGGATAGCGCTCAAGAGGCTGCATGGTAACTTCGCAGGCGAAGTCGGCATTCATACACAAATCCATGAAGGATCCGGCAGTGGCGCGACTAGCACGATATTCAGGTAAGTAGCGGCCCGCTTGGCGCATCATCCAGATAGGAGTGCGATCTACGGGTTCACGTAGTAAGGCTTTTAAGAAGCGATCGTTTTTGAGTTCAGTCATAGGTTATATTTTTAATAGTTAAAAAAAATGCGCCGAATAGGCGCATTTTAGTATGGATTGACTATTTAGTCTTTAACTGAATAATCGGCTAACTCAGTTGGGATGAATATTGTTGGGAAAGTAGGGTGAGGCACCCGATGAGTAATGCTCAAGGCGTTCTCTTCAAATACACCACCTGACGTGCCATCTTTTGTGAGGGTAAATGTCACAAGTGTGGGGGCACCAGAGTTATCAACATCAGCACTCAAAACATTCGATACAATAGTCTCATTACCAGCACTGCCCTGACTGCCAGCATCGCTAATGACACCGTTACTCGTGGTAATAACAAGCTCACCTTCACTTAAGCCAGCACCACAATAGTTTTGAATGATCAAAGTAAACTCTTGTGCCGTAACAGAGACATCAATACTACTCACTGTGCCCTGTACCTTCGAAGCAAGGATTATGCGATTACCCAGCAAATCAACTTCTAATGTACTACTTGAATATGTCGCGCCGTGATTGGTGTCTACCTCAAGGTTAATGGTACCCACGCCAGTTACAGTGGTGAAATCTTCAGGGCGTAATATCGTAGCGCTGAACAAATGACCGCGGTCACGTAAATAATCGTATTTTTTATCAGCATTAATGGCAACAAGATTTGCTGCTTTAAATGCCGTTCTTTCAGTATCGCGAACGGTATTAGATTTTGCACCATTGGTCGCTGTATCTGCAGCCCATTGATCATTGTAAGCTTCAACCCAGTAGGCATCCCATGACACTTCCCATACAGGCAAAACACTTTCAGCGGAATAACTATCAATGTTACCCGTATTGGTTTGTAGTACATCTACATCGTTAGTATTAAAAGCGATCTTTGTCTCGTTAGGTAAGTTATTACGTCTTTGAGAAGAGTCGGCTACACGCCAGCCTAAAAACTTTGATCCGCCAGTTTGACTTGCATCAACACAGGCTGTTCTTGTTGAAGTATCGAAACGCCCACTAGATTGGTAGTTTGTGCGAAGGCTAGAATCCCATAGAAAAGGCCCTTCAATATGAGCGAAATTAGATTGTGACATCTGAAGGCGTGTTGATAATACGATATCAATTTGATCTACACAGTGAAGTGCATCTATAGCATCCTGGGCACAGTTTACCCCTTGATATTTCGTCCCTGCGTCCTGATCTAAAACACCGTTATTATTTGAATCTATAAACTCTTCATAGAAGTTCGCTTCTGCGACTACGTAGGTTCCGGAGTTATCATTTGAACTATCTACATTAACTTGATAAGCACTGGCATTCCACGAAAAGTCATTAACACCATCATCATCAATGTCTAGGTCAGCCTGATAGGCGCCACCTTGTTCAAAATTACCATTACCATTGGCATCTACATACTCTTCACCAAAAGACGTAAAGCTTTCACCTAAATCAAACAGGCCATCTCCATCTTCATCTTGAAATGAGCCTTGGCCACGAGTATAAGCTACGATCGTTACATATCCATCTACTGGGCGAGGGTTAGCGCTTGTCCAAGTAACTGAACAAAATCCACCAGAGGTTTCACATTGAGGTTCGATTATGCCGCCGGTGGCTCTAAAATATACAGTAGTGCCATCAATCACAGGGTTTTGATAGTGATCACCCAAGTGTACAGTCACATTAGACTTAGCTCCGTCTACATTCCAAGCTGAAGGATTACGTACATCTATCGCTATTCCCGAACTATTTTCATCGGCAAGGCTCGTGGCCATAGTGATTGGAATAGACATGGTTGTAATAGTATCTATTACGACACCGGCTTCATTTTTAATATCTACGCCGGCTTTAATACGCATGGTTCCAGAAGCATTGCCCGAATTTAATATTACTGTCGCGAAGCCATCTTGATCCGTAATGGCCGAAGATAATGACAATTTTGCTAAACCGTATTCATGATCCAAAGAAAAACCTATGGTGCGATCCGGCATTGGATTACCCGATTCATCTACCACTAAAAATTTAACCTCAGACAATGCAGGCGTGGCCTCTGTACCAAAACCATTTAACGCAATTAAGTTTGGAGACGCTGATACAAACTGAACCGCACCCACTTGAGCAGCATTTACATCAATTGTGGTCCGTGCGGTAGCATCCGCAATAATTCCGCCATTTCCATCATCAGTACCAATATAAACGACAATATTATCGGTAGCGCCCAGTTCTTTACCACAGCCTTTATCTTTGTAGGTGGCGGTCGCTTTACCCGATGCCTGTAACTTAGCTGGTGTAAACTCTGCTAAACCTACTTGTGTACAGGTTGATAAAAAGTAAACATTACGCAAGCCTAAAAATTCTGCATTTTCATCTTCTAAGTTAACGATATTCACACTTATTGTTGTGCTGCCACTGGCAGACAATGACTCGTTTTCATCCAATGCGGTGGTGGCAACACCATTTTGATAGTCAGTACCTACACCTGTGCCTAAGCCCACTTTATCATTTGGTACATCAGCAATTGGGTCAACAGGCGTGTCAGTAGGATCTGTTGGATCCGGTGTTGTAGTGGTATTTGTCGTGGTATCTGAGCCACCACAGGCTGCTAATACAGCCATCAACCCCACAAGGGTTAGGTTCTTTATTATATTTTTCATTTCACTCTCCAATTACGGCCAGCGTATCCGCATATAAGGCTATTGTACGTAGTTAGCCTAAATTATCCATTCAATGTAATTCCCATACTATCTACTAGGCCGCACATTTATCAGACAAATAAAAAAGCACGGCTAAACCGTGCTTTTTTATGGATAAGTGGCGAGTTTTGCGTATTTAAAACCCTTATATCACCTTAAACTGTACAAATTTTCAGCCTTTCACTGATTCTTTGTTAGATAGTACTTAAACGTCTAAGTAATCCAGCATGCCTTCTGCTGCTTGTCGGCCTTCCCAAATAGCGGTAACTACTAGGTCGGAGCCACGTACCATATCACCGCCAGCAAACACCTTTTTATTACTGGTTTGAAACTTAAATGGCTGCTCTTCTGGGGCCACTACGCCATTCCAGCTGTTTAGCTCAATGCCAAAGTCGCTGAACCATGGAGCAGGGCTTGGCTTAAAGCCAAACGCCACTAAAACGGCATCGGCGGGAATCACTTCTTCAGAGCCTTCGATCACTTCTGGGCGACGACGACCGTTTTCATCGGGTTCACCCAACTTAGTGGTAACCACTTTAACGCCTTCAACTTTATCTTCACCGACAATCGCCACAGGCTGGCGATTAAATAAGAACTCTACGCCTTCTTCTTTTGCGTTAACAACTTCACGCTTAGAGCCTGGCATGTTGGCTTCATCACGACGGTAAGCACAAGAAACACTGTTCGCGGCTTGGCGAATAGAGGTACGGTTACAATCCATGGCGGTATCACCACCACCCAGTACCACCACTTTTTTGCCTTTCATATCAATGAAGTCGTTGGCGTCTTTTTCCCAACCTTGATTGTGATTTACATTGGCAATCAGGAAGTCCAAGGCGTCAACCACACCCGGCAAATCTTCACCTGGGAAGCCGCCTTTCATGTAATCGTAAGTGCCCATTCCTAAGAACACCGCATCAAATTCGTCGACGATGTCTTGAAACATAATATCTTTACCGACTTCGGTATTTAAACGAAACTCAACACCCATGCCTT
>JAPYOO010000579.1 GCA_029938135.1 Bermanella sp.
TAGGTGGCATCGGCCATGGCCGGATCGGTCATGATAGTAGCTGGGTTAGAGTTTACCAAGATAACTCGGTAGCCCTCTTCACGCAGTGCTTTACAGGCTTGTGCGCCTGAGTAATCAAATTCGCAAGCCTGACCAATAATAATTGGGCCCGCGCCTATAATCAGTACGCTGTTTATGTCCGTGCGTTTAGGCATGGCAATTCTCCAATTAGGTGCTTATTTGCGAGCAATCATTAATTCAATAAAGTGGTCAAACAAGGGAGCAGCATCATGTGGCCCTGGGCTTGCTTCAGGGTGACCCTGGAAGCTAAATGCTGGCTTGTCTGTACGCTCAATGCCTTGCGTAGTGCCATCAAACAATGACTTGTGGGTCACTCGTAGATTAGCTGGCATGCCGTCTTCGCTCACCGCAAAACCGTGGTTTTGTGCAGTGATCAATACGGTCTTATCTTTTAGGTTTTGTACTGGGTGGTTACCGCCGTGATGGCCGTGTCCCATTTTTTGTGTTTTTGCGCCAGAGGCCAATGCTAATAGCTGGTGGCCTAAGCAAATACCAAAGACAGGAATTTCAGTCTCTAAAATTTCTTGAATGGCCTTAATAGCATAATCACATGGCTCTGGGTCACCAGGGCCATTTGATAGGAAAATACCATCTGGCTTCATGGCCAAAACAACGCTAGCCGGTGTTTCCGCGGGTACAACTGTTAAATCACAGCCACGATCTGCCAACATACGCAATATATTGCGCTTAACGCCGTAATCGTATGCCACGACCTTGAACTTAGTATCGGTTACTTCTTCGTGCCCTTTACCTAACTGCCAGCTGCCTTCTTTCCAAGGGTAACTTGCTTTTGTAGTGACCACTTTAGCTAGATCAAGACCTTTCAGTCCGCCAAAGCCGCGGGCTAGTTCGATGGCACGTGCATGATCATCTTCGTTAAGAACGTCGCCTGCCATTACACAGCCTTTTAAACTGCCTTTTTCACGCAGGATGCGTGTTAGACGACGTGTATCTATGTCGCTAATGCCAACAACGTTACGCTCACGTAAGTATTCATCTAGAGCTTTTTCGCTACGAAAGTTACTGGCCGCCAGCGGAAGATCACGAATGACTAGGCCTGCAGCCCAGATGCTAGCGGACTCTTCGTCTTCAGCCGTGATGCCATAGTTACCAATATGCGGGTACGTTAGGGTAATAATTTGTTGGCAGTAAGAAGGATCCGTAAGGATCTCTTGATAGCCTGTCATTGAGGTATTAAATACCACCTCACCCACAGATTCTCCATCGGCACCAATGGCCGTACCTTTAAAAAGACTTCCGTCTTCGA
>JAPYOO010000580.1 GCA_029938135.1 Bermanella sp.
GCTGAAAAATACGGTGTGCGTTTTGTTGATGCGCCAGTATCGGGCGGCGTGGCTGCGGCAGCCGCAGGTACATTGGCCTTTATGGTGGGCGGCACACAAAGCGACTTTGAAGCGGCAAAAGAAGTGTTATCGCACATGGGCGCCAACATCTTTTTGGCAGGCGAAGTGGGAGCGGGGCAGGTTGCTAAAGTATGCAACAATATGTTGTTAGCTATTCACATGGCTGGCACTGCTGAAGCCTTACAGCTAGGAATCGATAATGGTCTAGACCCTAAAACTTTGTCAGATATCATGCTAAAAAGTTCAGGCTGCAACTGGAGCCTACAAAAATACAATCCGGTACCTGGCGTGATGGAGGGCGTGCCAGCATCAAACGATTATAAGGGCGGTTTTATGGTGGACTTAATGCTAAAAGACTTAGGCTTGGCCACACAAGCATCATTGGTTAGTGGCTCGTCTATTCCCATGGGGGCGGCGGCGCGTAATTTATTTAGTTTGCATAAAAGTGCTGAAGGCGAGGATAAGGGAGCTAAAGATTTCTCTAGTATTCAGCAGTTGTATTCAAAAAATGGGGTTACTAAATAAATTTTAGTGCTTAGTTTTAATGACTTAATAGTGGTTCCTTATATCCATAACGCACCACTATTAATTTCAATCTTTACAATTATCATTGTTGGTGTTTTAAAGTTTGCTGCAAAGTTAAATAGCTCTTGCTAGCGACTTAACAAGGTGATTCAGCCAACCTGTCTTTTGCTTCTTGCCACTGCTGGGGTGTATTGGTGTTTAGTAAGCGCTCTGTACTTTGGGCTTGCAAAGGGATGCCGCCAAAATAATCGCATAAGGCACGTACCGATCTATTATTTATTTTCCCCAATACCACCTTTTCTAAATAGTCACGAACGCAGGGATTTAACGGCAAGTACAAGGGTAAAAAAGTGTCTTTAAAGTAAGCCGGTTTATTAAGCTGGCTGCCCACATTCACAAGCCGCTGTAAATCCTCTGTGACCAGCATGGGCATATCTATGGGAACAATCAATACGCCGTCGGCGTTTACTTTTTGGCTTATGGCGTGGATGCCGCCCAGTGGTCCAGCCTGTGGGTAAAGGTCCGTAATTAAAGGCAATGAATTTAAGGGCAGTACTTGTGTATCATTACGGCTTACCACTATGCCATTAAGTTTCATGTTTTCTAATTGATCTAGGGTGTAGCGAAACATGTCCCTATGATCTCGGTTTAAATTGGCTTTGTCTTGGCCCATGCGGCTGGACTGGCCTCCGGCCAAAATAACGCCTTTTATATTTGGCATGTTTTTATCCTCCCAGCAT
>JAPYOO010000184.1:0-5064 GCA_029938135.1 Bermanella sp.
TTCATGGAAGACGGCATTACTCAGCTAGCCGAGACCGCTTACAAGGTAAACGAAACCACTGAAAATATAGGTGCACGTCGCCTGCATACGATGATGGAGCGTTTGCTTGAGAAAGTCAGTTTTGATGCTGAAAGTTTAGCCACGCAATACTCGTCATCTCCGCTGCAAATTAACGCCGCGTTTGTAACCGAGCATTTAGGAGATATTGTTGAGGATGAAGATTTAAGCCGCTTTATATTGTAAGGCTTAAATACTGTAATACAGGCCGCTTTGCGGCCTGTATTTTTTACGCGCCCCCCTTCCTCTACTTAACTGCCGTATATATTTCTACTAATTTTACAATCGAACTAAATCTATTATAAAACCCTAAACACGCAAGAATGCTTTTGCTGTTTACCATTGAATAATTTATTGTCTACAAAGGCCCAATAAGCGAATTCACAGGCCCATTTCATCCTTTTTACCCGCTAACAGATACTTTAAAGTGACTCTTTTTAGGAGGTTCTATGACTGATATTAATGTGTGCCAAAAAGTAGTCATTGCCGGTGCCGGCAGCATAGGCTGTTACGTGGGTGGCATGCTCGCCAGCGGGGGCGCCAACGTACATTTTTTTGCCCGTCCGCGCATTGCTAACGACATTAGTGAACACGGCTTACATTTAAGTGATTGGACTGGCACAGATATCCAGCTCACGCCAAAACAATTCAACGTAAACACCGAAGCCGACGTTTTAAAAGATGCCGATCTCATTTTAATTTGTGTAAAAAGCAAAGACACTCAAGAAATGGCACAAACCATTAAAGACAGTGGTAATACACAGGCGACCATTTTTAGTTTGCAAAATGGCGTTGGCAATACACAAACCATTCAAGACGTATTAACTAGCCATACTGTTTTGCCGGTTATGGTGCCTTATAATGTGGTGTATCAAAGCGGCGGGCACTTTCACTGCGGCACAGAAGGTAATTTATATTGCCAGGAGCACGCTGCCGCCCAAGCTCTTTTGCAACTTGCACAAAACGCACAACTGGGATTTGAGTTAAAAGACGATATGCCCAGTATTTTATGGGGCAAGTTATTACTTAACTTAAACAACCCTATTAATGCGCTAGCGGGTATTCCGTTAAAACAACAACTAGAAACATCCGGCTTTAGAAAAATTTATCGCGACTGCCTTAAAGAAGGCCTACGGGTATTAAAAGCCGCGAACATTAAACCCGGTAAAGTCGCGGCCGTGCCCGTTGCCGTTATTCCTTATCTTTTGTCACTGCCCACGCTAGTCTTTAAACGCATTGCCCAAAAGATGCTGGCCATGGACCCTAAAGCGCGCTCTAGTATGTGGGAAGATTTACAAAATAAACGTCCCGTAGAGGTAGATTATATCAATGGGGAGATTGTAAAATTAGGCAAGCAATTAAACATTCCTACTCCACTCAATGAACGACTCATTGAACTGGTAAAGTCGGCCCAACAAAAAGGCCAGGGCAGCCCCAATTTACTGCCCCACCATTTTCGGACACGTTAAACCTATGACCAGCCAAAACATTCCCAGCAGCATTAAATTCCACAATAAGTCCCAGCAGCTGGAATTGGCTTGGCAAGCAGGCAGCTATTTATTAAGCAGCGAAATGCTTCGGGTATTAAGCCCATCCGCCGAAGTACGCGGCCATGGCAAAGGCAATGAAGTGCTGCAAGTGGGAAAAAAAGAAGTCCGCATTAACAAACTTGAGCCTGTGGGTAACTATGCCCTTAAGATTCATTTTGACGATGGCCACGACAGTGGTTTGTATCACTGGCAATATCTTAAGGATTTGGCACAAAACCAAGCCCAACACTGGCAGGGGTATTTAGACACTCTAGCGGCCGCTGGTAAAAGCCGTGAATCAACCAGCATTCAATTTAAAGCGGTAGATTAGTAGTGTCTCACCTCGTTGTTGAGCGTAACGAGTACTTATCGGGTAAAGGCTGCCCTCCTACATGGCATTAACCCCTTTTAAATCAAGACATCTATTGTATTCAAGGCTAAAATAACGCCAATTTATTATTAGCTTAACGACAGGCATCCCTATGTCAGACGAAAAAACCACTCACTTTGGTTACAAAACCGTCCGTGAAGAAGAAAAGCAGGGCAAAGTAGCCGAGGTTTTTCATAATGTGGCCGCCAAATACGATGTGATGAACGATCTTATGTCGTTTGGGGTGCACCGTTTATGGAAGCGCTTCACCATGGAATTTACCGGTGTGCGCCGTGGTAACCATGTATTGGATATTGCCGGTGGTACTGGCGATTTAACCATGAAGTTCTCTGATTTAGTGGGCCCCGAGGGCAAGGTCGTATTGGCCGACATTAACGACTCTATGTTAAAAGTGGGTCGTGATCGTTTATTAGACAAGGGCTACAGCGGCAACATTGAATTTGTTCAATGTAACGCCCAATACCTGCCCTTTGAAGACAACAGCTTTGATGTGATTACCATGGCCTTTGGCCTAAGAAACGTCACCGACAAAGACATGGCCCTGCGTGAATTTAACCGCGTATTGAAGCCCGGCGGTCGTTTATTGGTATTAGAGTTCTCTCACACTAAAAACCCATTACTTAAAAAAGCCTACGACCTATATAGTTTCACCGCCCTACCCATAATGGGCAAACTTATCGCCAATGACAGTGAAAGCTACCGCTATTTAGCTGAATCTATTCGCATGCACCCAGACCAAGAAACCCTTAAAGGCATGTTTAAAGATGCCGGTTTCGCCAACTGCGAATACCATAATTTAACCGGCGGTATTGTGGCGCTGCACAAAGGCATTAAACCTTAATGCCGAATACAAAAATGGACGCAACCCTAGTTCAAGCTGGCCTTGTCAGTGCTGAATTAGCGATTAACAAAGCCCTTAAATTTGACCCTGCAGTGCAGCAAAAGTTAATGGCACTGGCCCCTAAAGTGCTAGCGATTCACATCACCACGTTAGATCTTACGGTGTATGTGCAATTTGGTGAGCAGCTGTCCCTGCACAGTCATCAAGAGCAGCCCAGCGACGCCACCTTAAGCGGCGAGCTAAGCGCGTTTATTAATTTGGCCAGCCATGAAGACAAACATGCGGCCCTAATGAAAAGTGACATTCAAATTCAAGGGTCTAGCCAATTGGCCATGGCCCTTGCCGATGCTAGCAGCCATTTAAAAATTGACTGGGAAGCCATGATCGCGCAAATCACTGGCCCAGTTATTGCCCATGTGGTGGGTAACAAATTACGTGCTTTTAGCGGTTGGTTTAAAAATACCACACAAAAATTTAAAGACGATTCGGTAGAATATGTACGCGACGAATTGCAAATAAGCCCCCATAAGCTAGAAGGGGAATCGCGTTTTTCAGCCATACATAAGCTAAAGCTGGATACAGAACGACTCGAGGCGCGCACTGCTCAATTAAAAGAGCGAATAAAAGCCCGCTTACAACAGCCACTAAAATAAGCCTTTCATGATTCAATTAAGACGCCTACTCACCATTCTTTATGTCTTCAGTAAATATCGGCTGGATGTCTTTATTCCCACGGCCCTTTTGCCTTGGTATTTACGTTTGGCTTTTTTTCTGGCCCCTTGGCGTTTAAACCCATTAGCGAAACGTGTTCCCAAAGCCAAACGCCTGCGTTTAGCCCTTATCGCGCTTGGGCCCATTTATATTAAATTTGGCCAATTGCTTTCTACCCGCCGTGATTTGTTAGATGACGAACTTGCCACCGAATTAGCCAAACTGCAGGATAAAGTGCCGCCTTTTGGACACGATGCCGCGGTTAAGCTTATAGAAGCCGCTCTTGGTGAAAAAATAAGCGGGGTATTTAAATCCTTTGATGATGCACCCTTGGCTTCGGCGTCCATTGCCCAAGTGCATGCAGCCGTACTGCACACAGGGGAAGATGTGGTCGTGAAGGTGATTCGCCCCAACCTTCAAAAAACCATCCATAAAGACATTATGCTCATGCGTCTGGCGGCACGTCTTATCGAGCGTTACTCACAAGACGGCAAACGTTTACGTCCGGTAGAGGTGATTAATGACTATGAGCACACCATTTTAGGTGAACTGGACTTAATGGCCGAGGCCGCGAATACCAGCCAGCTAAAGCGCAACTTTAAAGACAGCGACATGCTCTATGTGCCTGAAGTGTACTGGGATTACTGCCGTACCAACGTAATGATAATGGAGCGCATTTACGGCACGCCTGTGGCCAATATAGACGAGTTAAAAGCACGCGGCACTAACATGGAAGTGCTGGCCGAACGAGGCGTTGAGATATTCTTTACCCAAGTATTTCGTGACAGTTTTTTTCATGCTGATATGCACCCAGGCAACGTGTTTGTCTCTTTTGATACCCCGCAAACACCCCAATATATCGCCATAGACTGCGGCATCATCGGCACTTTAGATGAAAGCGACCAAGACTATCTAGCCCGTAATTTGTTGGCCTTTTTTAATCAGGACTATCACGAAGTGGCCCGCTTACACGTAGAAAGTGGCTGGGTGGGTGAAGGCACTAAAATCAATGAATTTGAAGCCGCCATTCGCAGTGTTTGTGAACCCATATTTGAAAAGCCGCTGAGTGAAATTAGCTTTGGACAATTGTTATTACGCCTATTTCAAACTGCGCGCCGCTTCAATATGGAAGTACAGCCTCAGTTAGTACTGCTGCAAAAGACCCTATTAAATATAGAGGGGCTGGGGCGTCAACTTTACCCCGAACTGGACTTATGGAACACCGCCAAACCCTATTTAGAGCAGTGGATGAAGCAACGTATGGGGCCTAAAGCCTTCTTTAAAGAGCTAAAGCGTCAGGCTCCAGCATGGATAGGACATGCGCCACACATGCCTGAACTGATCCGTGAGACCCTAATAAACTTAAACCAGCGCCCAGCATCCCAACAGAAACTTGAAAAACAGCTTGATAACATTCAACAGCAGCTGTTTATGCAAAGTGAGAAGCAAAAGCACCGCGCCATTGGCGTGATTATTTCGGCTATCGGCCTTGTAGGGCTGCATACCCCCTATTTATGGCCAGGAAACATGAGCCT
>JAPYOO010000184.1:5164-7098 GCA_029938135.1 Bermanella sp.
CTACGATTGATGGGGGGTTTAGCTCTACCATTAGTCTGTGTTGCTTAGATGTTAGATACGGTATGATCTAAAGAGTAATAAAGGGAAGAATATGAACGACGTAATAGAGCAACTGGGTAAGATTCTTGAGGAACGTAAAGACGCTCCTGCTGAAAGCTCCTACGTGGCCAGCTTATATAAAAATGGTCTTAACAAGATTTTAGAAAAAGTGGGCGAAGAAGCCACTGAGACTATTATTGCTGCAAAAGATGCTAAAACATCCGGCGATAATAAAGATGTGGTCTATGAAACAGCCGATCTATGGTTCCATACGATGGTAATGCTGGCCGAATTAGGTGAAAGCCCAGTGGCGGTATTGGACGAATTAAAGTCCCGTTTTAATTTATCTGGCCTTGAAGAAAAAGCCAGTCGCTCAAAATAAGGTAAGGGGCAATGTGTGTCGGACTGTATTTTTTGTAAAATTGTTGCCGGTGTCATTCCCAACACCACTGTTTTTGAAGATGATCAGGTATTGGCCTTTCGTGATATTGACCCCAAGGCCGAAACCCATATTTTAGTGATACCCAAGCAACACATTGTGAATTTAGCCAGTGTGCAGGCCCATGAATGGCCGTTAGTACAGCAAGTATTGCAAAGTATAAAACGTATTGCTGAGCAGGAAAATCTAGCGGGTTACCGTGTCATCACCAATAATGGTGAGCAAGGCGGCCAAGAAGTATTCCACATGCATTGGCATATTTTGGCAGGAAAAAATTTACCGGGGTTTTAACCCTAAACTTTTTAATCACTCTACAATTAATCTTTAGGAGAAAAACTATGTTTGGTGGCATTAGCGTTTGGCAGTTATTAATTCTTTTGGTCGTAGTGATCTTAATTTTCGGTACCAAAAAATTACGCACGCTAGGTGGTGATTTAGGCGGTGCGGTTAAAGGTTTCAAAAAAGCCATGAACACCGAAGAAGAGAAAGAACAGGATAAAGACACCAACAAGATTGAAGACCAAAAGAAAGATGCACAGTTTTCTGAATCAGTAAAAGAAGAAGACAAAAACAAGTCTTAATGGCTTTAAATTCCTTGGTGGTGCACTAATCTTTGTTAATGGATTAGATTAAAGCCCACTAAGCTTGGATGGCAGAATATGTTCGATATTGGTTTTTCCGAACTCATGTTAGTCGGTATACTTGGGCTTATTATTTTAGGGCCTGAGCGCCTACCCAAAGCCGCGCGCACCGTAGGATTATTAGTGGGCCGCGTTAGACGTACTATGAGTGGCATTCAGCAAGAAATAGAGCAAGAAGTGCGTAATCAAGAGATTCGCGAAAAGCTCAAAGATCCCATGTCGACTTTTTTAAATGATGACAACACGGGTACCAAAGAAGATTCTGAAAAAACCCCAGAAGAGCATGACCATGATGCGCTTAACGAACAACTTAAAGATATGACGGTGGATGAGCAAATTGCCGCGATGCATCAACACCACCCGAAAGATGAGGCTGAAACTCAGCCCATTGAAAATAACAGCGCCCTAAAAGATAAGTAACAAAAAATGGCTAAAAAAACGCCCGAAGAACAATCAGCAATGCAGCACGCGCAGCCATTAATAAGTCACTTAATTGAGCTGCGTAACCGCCTGCTGAAAGCCATGGTATTTATCTTGGTGGTATTTTTAGCCCTATACGGTTTTTCTAACGAATTGTATTTACTGGTTTCTAAACCGCTTGAAAATTTGCTGCCCGAAGGCAGTACTATGATTGCCACTGGCGTTGCCTCACCATTCTTAGTGCCCTTTAAACTTACGCTTGTGACCGCTGTGTTTATTACCATTCCTTTTTTACTGCACCAAGCATGGAGCTTTATTGCTCCGGGTTTATACCGGCACGAAAAAAGCTTTGCTATTCCCTTATTGCTTAGCAGCATCGTTTTGTTTTATGCCGG
>JAPYOO010000581.1 GCA_029938135.1 Bermanella sp.
CCCATTTTTAGTGCTTTGGTGGCGGCGACCATTTTTTCTTTAAATTCGCTATATACACTTTCATGGATATAAATGCGTTGCACCCCAATACAGCTTTGACCTGACTGATAAAAAGCACCAAAAACAATACGAGTTACCGCATCATCGATGTCAGCGTCTTGATCAACAACACAAGCCGCATTGCCACCCAGTTCAAGTATTACCGGTTTTTTACCTGCTTTTGCTTTTAAGGCCCAGCCCACATCTGGCGAGCCGGTAAAACTTAATAATTTTAAGCGTTCATCTTCGGTGAATAAATTAGCGCCTTCACGGCGACATGGTAATACTGAAAACGCGCCCTTAGGTAAATTGGTTTCAGCCAATACTTCACCAATGATAATGGCACCAATGGGGGTCAGGCTGGCGGGCTTTAAAATAAAGGGGCAGCCGGCTGCAATGGCCGGCGCCACTTTATGAGCGGCCAAGTTTAGTGGGAAATTAAACGGGCTAATGAACGAACACGGCCCAATAGGCACCCGCTTAGTCATGCCGGTGTAACCCTTAGCGCGTGGGCTAATATCCATAGGGATAACTTCACCACCAATACGAGTGGACTCTTCAGCCGCAATTCTAAAGGTGTCGATTAAACGGGTTACTTCCCCTTGTGCATCTTTAATGGGTTTACCGGCTTCAATGCATAATGCATCGGCTAATTCATCAAAACGTTCAGTGAAGCGTTTTACACAATGATCTAACACGGCCTTGCGCTCATAAGCGGCCATCTTTGCCATAGCAGGTGTTGCTGTCACAGCGGCGGCAATGGCTTGGTCAATGATGCTTGCGTCAGCCATGGCCACACTAGTGGCAAGTTCACCTGAGTATTTATCAAATACTTTTAGATCTTCATTGGCAAAGACGGCTTCATTGGCCAAGTAATAAGGGTAACTTTTTTGTAACATGTTAAATCCTGTTTTGAAGTGATGCTCACTTCACGTCATTCTAATATTTGTTAGGTAACTTAGCCTTTAACGACTATTTTTTGTAAGGCCGTGCGCATTTTTTCAGGAATAGGTACAGGTTTATTCGTCTCGCGATCTACAAATACATGTACAAAATGTCCATGGGCGCAAGCATCGCTTTCGCCTTTCTTGAAAATAGCTACCCCATACTGAACCGAACTGTTACCCAGTTTATCCACTCGTAATCCCGCTTCAATTTTATCTGGGTAAGCGATAGAGGCATGATAGTTACAGCCAGAATTTACTACAAAACCTATCACTGGACTGTTTTCAATATCCAGCCCACCGCATTCCATTAGGTAGTTGTTGGCGGCGGTAT
>JAPYOO010000582.1 GCA_029938135.1 Bermanella sp.
ATGGTTCCATGCGACTTTTAAAAACAGCTTTTCATCCCGATGTATGCCCTGACGATATAGCGCCTACCAGTAAACGTGTGCTTATTGAGCGCCATGCTGCACGGGGCATAGTGGTAAAAGGCGATAACATTTTATTGTTATATACGCAGCGCTATCACGACTACAGCTTGCCAGGTGGCGGCATAGACGAGGGTGAAGATGAAATCGCGGGCCTAATACGTGAGCTAAAGGAAGAAACAGGGGCGCAGGGTGTGCGTAATGTAAAACCCTTTGCCCGCTTCGATGAGTACCGTCCATGGTATAAGTGCAACGCTGACATTATTCATATGATCTCGCATTGTTACGTATGTGACATTGATGAGTTGCTGGGTGAGACCGCTTTTGAGTCACATGAGGTGAGTAATGGCATGACACCACTGTGGATCAACATCCATGAGGCAATTGCCCATAACGAAGCCGTCATCGCGAATAGTGATAAAAAAGGGCTCTCAATCGACAGAGAGACGTTTCTGTTAAAGGTGATTGCACAAGAGCTGATAGGGCCTTGAACCCCATTAAATGTGAGCAATAGGGGTTTTTTTACCCAAGTTGTACCCTGTAATAACGCGTGTAATGGGGCGTTGTAATAAGGCCCTTGTAACCAGCGCATCAGGTGGTATTAATTCCACTAACTCAATAGGGCATAAATACGCTAAAATGGCGGCTATTATCCAGCTTTGAGCCCCTTATATTAATGTCTACTGTCACCTCTGAAGTCACTACGCCTGCAAGCATTGCCACCTCTTTTGACGAGCTGGGCCTAATATCCCCTTTGTTAGCGCGCTTAACTGAGCTGGAATATCAGCAACCTACGCCTATTCAAGCACAGGCAATCCCCAGTGTATTAGCGGGGCGTGACCTAATTGCAGGCGCAAATACGGGTTCGGGTAAAACAGCGACCTTTGCACTGCCCTTATTGCAAAAAATAAAAGAGCAGCAACTTCTTACTGAGCAATCATCAAGTAACACTAGCAGTAGCTCTCATAGTAAAAGAGGGGGCAATTATGTGGCTGGGCTGATTTTGGTGCCTACCCGTGAACTAGCCAAGCAAGTGGCTGACAGCATTCGCTCTTATGCGGTGCACTTTAACGGCGCGATTAAAACGGTGGCGGTGTTTGGTGGAGTATCGGTAAATACTCAAATGCAGGCGTTACGCGGCGGCACTGATATTTTGGTGGCGACCCCAGGTCGATTACTGGATTTAATCTCAAGTAATGCCATTAAGCTAGATAGAGTTAAAACCCTAGTGCTTGATGAAGCCGACCGTATGTTAAG
>JAPYOO010000583.1 GCA_029938135.1 Bermanella sp.
CGACTCACTAAACTGCCTCAACAACGCGCTCCCATTTCGCCAATAGTGCCAATACAGCTTTTCAGGCATATGATGTTGCGGCGAGATGTCGATAAGGGTGCGCTCTGAGTCGATTAATTCAATCTGCTCATCAGTGAGCATTCCATATCCTATGCCTGCAAAGACAGCTTGAGCTATCCCAGTTGCATCAGGGGCCTCATGAAACGGGAAGTCACCCGTGATGTCGTGCAAAGCCAGATATTTGCTGTGTAATCCGTCATCTTTGCCAAAGATAACAGCTGGCGCTTTCTTAACAGCGTTGTGAAGCGTGTTACCTTCAAAATACTTAGCATAGAAAGACGGGCTGGCGTACATTCGATACGTCATTGTTCTGACATGAACGGTCTTTGCAGCGGGCAATGCTTTCGCAGAACTAGATAGACAGGCACAAACCTCGCCCGTTTCCATTTTTGCCCTCGCAATTTCTTGGTCCGCAACTGTTATCGAAAAGCGCAAGCCTAAATCAATAGTGCGTTTCTGAGTGGCAGGAAACCACCATGTTGATAGGCAGTCGGCTGTCACTGAGATGCGCAGCACTGGCCTATCTATTTTCAACTGTGGAACGTGTCCAACGAGGTCTTGTTCTAAATCATGCACACGATTAAGGTGTGCAACAAGCTGCAAGCCGACTGTGGTGAGTTTAAGATTTGCTCCACGCCGCAGGACTTGCACACCAACCTGATTTTCCAACGATTTTATTCGCTGCGAAATAGCAGATTGACTGATACCTAATGCGGCTGCGCCTTTGACAAATGTAGCATTGTCATGCACAGACTTCAGTGCTAGCAGGAGGTTATAATCAAGTGAAGTATTAGTCATACTTATACCCTATCTGTGTTTTTAATAACGTGCTGGACACTATCATCTCATGTAGAGAGACACAAGAGCTTTGATAATATAGTCAATATCAATATCATCCGCTGAATCATTCATGTGTTACTACCTCTTTTTATTGTTGAGCCTGCGTTGGCTGTTGTGAAGCTAAGTAGCCCCCATAAACGCCCTGCGTTGGCTGGACGTTTAAAGTGAGTACCTCTAATCCTGGATTTCGTCACCGTCCATTATTCCCTCACATCCTGCGGCTTCCTGTAGCCAAGCCATAGCCGTGCAAACTTCGTCCCAATGAGCGTCATTGTTAATACCGTCCTCGGACGCTAGATGGTCCTCACGCACAATGTGCAGCATATCCCAAATGACTTCTTTGGCTTGATACAGGTCGTACCCAGTTAGTGGTGGTACAGTTCTAATAGGCATGGTTATTCCCCTGTCCA
>JAPYOO010000019.1:0-16456 GCA_029938135.1 Bermanella sp.
TATTAACTATTTATTATTACGGTAATGATGAGGGGTTGAGCCACTCCAGCGCTTAAAGGCTCGGGAGAAGTTACTTTGATCAGTAAAACCTAAAATAAAAGTCAATTCTGATAGCGGAATGCTTTCATCTGAGATTAATTTAAACGCCAATTTTTGACGACTGGCATCCAGTAACTCCGTATAGCTTACCCCTTCTTCCTTAAGTTTTCGCTGCAACATACGTGGACTTAGGTTTAAATGATCGGCCACTTTATTTTGATCTATATCATCATAGGCTAAGTGCTTTAAAAGATATTTTTGCACTTTGTAGGATACAAATTCATTGTTAAACGTAGACAAATGCCCTTCTATCCATTCGTCTAGAGTGCTGGTTAGTACTGAATTCGCAAAAGCGAACTCACAAAAAAGCCCCTTTTTATCAAAGACTATTTCATAACGATCTGATGAAAAATACACAGGACACTGATAATAATCTTCAAATGGCTTTTTATCATAAGCAAAGTCATGTCCAAAATAAATAGCCTTAAGCTTAAAGTTATTGCCAGCAATAGAATGCAAAACATGAAACATTGACCCCAATAACGCTTCACTATTAAGCCCATTAAATTGAGGTATTTGAATGCCATTGGGCTGAATCAACAATGACACTTCATCCTGAGTCTCACTTAACAAAAAGTCAGGCCCATTATTTAAGTATTTGGCATAGCGCACTAGCCGCTTTAAGGCATCGTATACATGCTGACTTACCGATAAAGCCATACCCAATGTATCAAACGCACAGGGTTTCATATTTTGAGAAAGTTTAAGGGTTATATAGGGGTCATCGCAAAGCACTTGAGCTTGTTGCCAAATTTCATATATTTTGGCGTTGGCAATGCGCGCGTTATTTTTACGCAATCCATCTAGGTTCACGCCCACATCATCAAAAATAGCCTGGCTATCAACACCATAACTTTCGATAATTTGAGACACCAATAATGCCCAGCTGCCTATTGAGCTGGGAGGGGTATGATCTGGCATTGAAAAAGGACTACCTTAAAAACATGGTCTGGTTTGTTGTACGGAGTTAAAACCCCTTTACTATGAGCTTAAGCGTCCCTACTTATGAGCCCAAATACATCCAGCTTTTTGGATTATTGTTGTTATTTGAATACTGTTACATTTAACTAAATATGACATTAACAATTGTAAAGGGGTATGCCAACTTGGGCTAGGTGATATTTGGCAACCCAGACTCAATAGTTAAAGACATACCTTGACTCTAATCTTGTTTGAAGTGGTACTCTTTTACTATAGTCAAAAATGTCTTATTTGCTCACCATTTAAGACACGGCTATTTTTATAAACACAGTATTAACAGGCTAAAGACAAAGAAAGGTAACTTAAGAGCATATTTTCAAGTAAACGATGAAGATAACCCTTACATGGGCTAAACGGGCAGAATGACACTTGTAGTGGAGGTAAGCGTTTGAATAGCAAAAGCCTGCCCTACAACATTCACAACGCTATAAGGCACACTATAAGCACAAAGCATTAACTAAAAATAATATACTCGGCCGCGAAATCCAACTCATCGTCGGTTATGATCGCTTCGATGGGCTCTACTTCAAAGTTTTTCTTAGTGGCCCTAATAACTCTTAACTCACCTTTGAACTCTTTATAGTTGGCCACATTTAACACTAGGTCGCCATTATCATCCTGAAACAATACCGCTTTGTCTTTAACCGCATTTAACAGCTTTTTTTTCTGATTATTGGCAATGGCCAATTCTTGAATGCTCATAGTTCTACCTAGTATTGAATAATTTGGGCAATTTATAACTGCCTATAGTATACGTTAGATTTGGCTAGCCATAAAACGCCAATATAAAGTCACCTATATTTACGCTTTTACAGCCATGCTCACAAAACAAGGCATATGCCACAGCCCCTGTTAGCCATGGCCTGTGGCATATATCACAAAATAATCTAGTCTAAATTTACAATATGGCCCAATTTAGGCTAAAATCATGTACAATTAGCGACCACATCAAGCTCTAGAGGCCCTAAAATGGCGAAAAAATTGACACGTACGGCCAAAAAGAAAGAGCCTGATGCAGTTGAAACATCTATGTCTATTGAACAGCAAACTGCAGCATTCCTTGCTTCGGGCGGTGCCGTTGAAGTTGTAAACACGGGCGTAAGTGGCCAAATTGGCATTGCAGGCCCTAAGCACATTACCCTAGGCAATCGTCCAACAGGTAAATAGTAATACTGGGCCTTGGGCCAGACAGTATAAGGTCTCTAATAGAGGCCTTTTTTTATGTCTGTCTATTGGAGCTTACCTTGTTTCTTAAGCCCCACCCGTTAAGGCTCTTTAGTCTCTTCCTGCTCTTTACGAAAAGCGCTGGGTAAAAACTCAATATCATAACGTTTACCTAAAGCACAAATGGCCGGTAAGGTAATCACACTGCCCGGCAAAGTCGCAAACACTAATAATCCGGCCATACGATGAACATCTTTAAGCTGCTCAATGGCTGCCTGAACTTCTTCGTCTTCTGGGGCTTTTCCCTTTGGCAGGTGTTTGGTCAACACCTTAAAGAATGTCTTAACCATTTCCTGGGTTTCAGCACGCTCTTGATGTAGTCCATTGACCACTTTATCAACCGCCTTCAGAAATTTCTTTTGCGACATTCAGTAAACCTTGTGAACCATAATTATGTAATATTACGCCAGTTAGGCCCAAGTACGTCTATTAAATTTAAGTAATCCGTTTATTTACTGAAATTCTGTCATTAAATTTGAGTAAACGCTGCTAAACCGTGACTATAGAGCCCCTAGTTAATCACGACCGAACAAGTTAAGGCACAAAAATGGCTAAGAAGTATTACGTGGTGTGGGCTGGCCGCCAAACAGGCATCTTTACCGATTGGGCCACCACCAAACAGCAGGTGGATAAATTCCCCCAAGCCAAATATAAGTCTTTCCCCTCTCAACAAGAGGCTGAAGCCGCTTTTTCTGAGGGAACTAAAACAACCATTCCCACCAACAAACCCACTAAAACCAAACCAGTAGCGGCACCCAAGGCTGCGCATGATCAATTCCAAGTTCATATTTATTGTGATGGCGCGTGTGAGCCTAACCCAGGTGAAGCCAGTTCAGGTGTCGCCGTTTATGAAGACGATCAGTTGACTCAATTGTGGTACGGCCTTTATACCCCTCATGGCACCAATAATACCGCCGAACTTCATGCGTTATATCAATCACTGTTTATTGCAAAAGAGGCGATATCTAAGGGGCAAAGTGTACAAATTTTGTGTGACTCTCAATATGCCATTAACAGCCTAACGAACTGGGGATTTGGCTGGAAAAAAAATGGCTGGAAGAAAAAAACCGGTGAGATCAAAAACTTAGACATTATTCAGCCAGCCCATGAACTGTACTGTCAGCTAGAAAAAGACGTGACCGTCAGTCATGTAAAAGCGCACATAGGAATTGAAGGCAATGAATTAGCCGACCGCATGGCCGTTTATGGCATCACTCGCCAAGATAAAGAGTTTTGTCGTTACACTGACGAAATTGACATCAAACAGATTTTAAATTTTAAGGCAGGCTAAACACAGACCAACACTAAAGGGAAATAATTCTCATTACCCTTTAGTTCTTACTGTGGATCAGTATAATGGGTGAATTACTACTTACCAGCCCACTATTCCTGAGTCTGTTATGAATTACCGTCTATTAACAACTGCACTGCTCACCTGTTTAGTGGCAATGAATACTCACGCTAATAAACTGGCCCTGGGGAAACTCATATTTGAAGATCAAAACCTGTCACAACCTGCAGGGCAAGCATGTGGCAGCTGTCATCAGTCTAAACTCTTTTACGCAGATCCAGGCATGGCCGTCAGCGCTGGCGCCAATTCATCCCTGCACGGCAACCGCAACGCCCCTTCCATTGCCTATGTTAAATTCACACCGGAACTGTACTGGAATGATGAAGAATCCTTATGGATGGGAGGATTTTTTCTAGATGGCCGCGCAAAAACTTTACAAGCACAGGCTGCAGGCCCCTTCTTAAACCCATTAGAAATGGGCAATGAAAGCCCAGAACAAGTGGTAAAAAAAGTACAATCATCTGTCTACAAAACTCTATTTGAACAAGTGTACGGCCAAGACATTTGGAACGATAACCAACAGGCTTTCAACGCTATTACGGACGCTATTGTGGCCTATGAAAACGGCCCTGAATTTGCCCTATTTAATTCTAAGTACGATTTTTATTTAAAGGGATTAGTGGAATTATCAACCCAAGAAAAACGTGGGCTGGAATTATTTGAAGCCGAAGAGAAAGGTAATTGTGCAGCTTGCCACCCTAGCCAAGTGGGAGAAGACGGTCAGCCGCCATTATTCACCGATTACAGCTATGACAATTTAGGGCAACCCTCCAACCAAAAACTGGATTTTTACCAACTTCCTAAAGTGTTTAATCCTCAAGGAAAAAATTACATAGATTATGGCTTGGCTGAAAACCCCCACATTAATAATGGTTCGCAAGAAAAAGGCAAATTTAAAGTCTCCAGTCTGCGTAACATCGCAGGTACAGCCCCTTATTTGCATAACGGTGTCTTTACCGATTTAAAAGAGGTAGTAGAGTTTTATAATGAACGTGATGTAAGTGACAAATGGCGCGACGCGGAAGTAAGTGACAATGTAAATAAAGAAGAGTTGGGGGATTTAAAGCTTAACGATAAAGAGGTGAATGCCATTGTCGCCTTTTTGAAAACCCTTACCGATGGTTATGAGCTAGCACCTGCGACGTTAAGCGCACACACTCCTTAACGACCCTATAGCGATGCATTAGGGGATATATAAGGGAGCCTTAATAATTAACCCATACCCACAAAAAAGTCAGCGTGAAACGCTGACTTTTTTCATTTCACACTGAGCAAATAGCAATCGATATTATCAACGGGCTAAATAGCGATTAACCCAGGCTGAAATGGCTTGGGCCACGTACTCTGCATCCTTGGCATTACTGAGTAAATGATCTGCTTTATCTAGGCTAATAAAGCTTTTAGGGTGCATGGCCGTATTATATATATGCTCCGCTTCAATAATGCGCACCGTTTGATCCACAGGGGAATGAAAAACCAATAGCGGGGTTTTCAGCTTTCTAATTTTTTCATCTTGATTTTGCCCTGCTATGTCATCTAAAAACTGTTTTTTAATTACAAAGGGTCTGCCAGATAAGCTTACATCGCTAATGCCATGCTCTTTAATCGTATCTACATGTTCAGCAAATTGTTTACATACATGTTTTGGATTAGAAGGTGCAGCAACGGTCACGACTCCGGCTAACTCTTTAATTCCGCTGGCGGCGGCCAGAACGGCGGCACCACCAAAGCTGTGGCCAATAATAACGGCTGGTGCGCAATAGTGTTCACGCAAGTAATCGGCAGAATGAATCAAATCCTGTACGTTACTGGAAAAATTTGAATCTTCAAACGCCCCTTCACTGGCACCAATACCGGTAAAATCCAATCTTAATACGGCGAAGCCCTGAGCAACTAAACCACGTGAGATTCGCGATGCGGCCATATTATCTTTGCCACACGTAAAGCAATGGGCATATAAAGCATACGCTTTAGGCTCATTAGCAGGGGTTTCCAGAATAGCAGCGATTTTCAAGCCATTCGTTCCTGGATACTCAAGCTTAATACGACTTTTTGCCATGATATTTCTCAACTATTTTATCGCGTGCAATCATAATCTTAGCGGGTTTTTCTGGCCAGTGCTTTCTACAACTTTAGTACAGCTAAATTAAGTTTAGCTGTACTACGTAAAATTACGCACCAATTAGTTAGGTGGATCAGCCGCCACGCCCTTTTCTAGCGCATTATGATGCCCTATTAGACCTTACGCTCCTGAAGGTCTAATCTAGTAGAAACCTTCACTTAATGTGTGAAAATACTATGTCCAGATTAATAAGCTGTCACCGCATTTTCGCGGCTTGCCTGCTGCCTCTAATCAGTTTGAGCGTGTGGGGAGATGCCATTCAGGGCCAAATAGTGGGCCTTGATTGCGCCAAACATGGACACTTATGCCCCCTTCAGCAATTTGAAAGCCATATAAGCCAAGAAAAAGACTTTATATTGCTTACCCCTAATAAAGAGGTGTATACGCTTCTGGACATTAGTCGCGACACGCTTGTGCGCCATGTGAACAAAAAAGTGATTATTAGTGGAACTCTAGAGCCTAATAGCCACTCTATAAAGGTTCAGCAGCTGCAAGTGCAACTTGGCCATGGCTTATCTCGTTATGAGTCCATATGGCAGGCACCGTAATTTATCTTAGCTGCGAGTGACCCATGAAAGAGAGACGTTATATGGAAAAGCTTTTATCCCTTGAGCAATCATTTCGCCAGCAACTGAATAATGTAGGTCAGTTCTTTCCTTTACTGATGTTACGTCTGTTATTAGCTTGGGAGTTTTGGGAGGCGGGTTTACAAAAATTCAATGGAGAAAACTGGTTCCAACATATACAAACAAATTTCCCATTTCCATTCAGTGTAATAGATCCGCAAATTAGCTGGTTTATGGCCACTTGGTTTGAGTTATTAGGCGGTATCGCACTGCTTATTGGTCTGGGTACACGCTATGTGTCCATCTCCTTATTGATATTAACCATAGTAGCGACCATTGCAGTACATATTCCTGCGGAAGGGTGGATGTCATTCAGTGACATGGTGCGTGGTTACGCCATCAGCGATAAAGGCTTTGGTAATTACAAAATCCCTTTAATCTATATGATTGCTTTTATGCCGCTTATTTTTATGGGAGCAGGTAAAGCCAGTGTTGATCAGGTTATTAGTCAGTTCCTAGCTAAACGTCGCTCAAACGACGTTTAAACAAGACGTATTAATCATGTATTTAGGCCCACTTTAATTTTTGGTGGGTCTAAATAACATCTTCAAGCTCAATATCAAAATCCTCTATGTCCAATCCCTGTTTAATTTTAATACGTATATTGGGATCCGCTAAATCCACTGTTTTTGCCTCAAAATAGTTTTTATCCTTGCCACTGTAAAACACTCTGACTTTAGGTTTATCTTTTTTAAATACGTTTAGCTCATACACCACCCCTACGCGTGAATCATCTAGCTGCACTAGACTGCCCACCGGATAAATATTAATACACTGAATAAACTGGTACACCAATTTAGCATCCAACTGGCTACCACTCGTCTCGAGTAATTTTTTCATGGCCGCCGCCGGTGAAAATGCCTTTCGATAACTACGGTTGGAAGTCAACGCATCATACATATCCACAATGGCCCCCACACGCCCGTATTGGTTAACTTGATGTCCGTGCATCTTTTGCATATAACCTTGCCCATCAAGTCGTTCATGATGCTGTTTGCATACTTCAAAGGCGATGGCCGGTACCCCGCGGTTTTTTTCTAAAATTTTTCGGCCCGTCACAATATGCCGTTGCATTTCTTTTTCCTCTGCAGGCGTTAACTTACCGGGTTTGTTGATAATTTCTTGAGGTACCTCAATCATGCCAATATCGTGCAGTATTGCACCTGTTACTAAATCATGCACAATATCAATTGAGAGCTTCAAGTGCCGAGCAAAAATCCCCGTTAATACTCCGCAATTTACCGAGTGTTCGTACAAATAATTATCTTGGCTTTTTAATACCGTCATCATGCATAAGGTATTGCGGTTGGAAATAATCGAATCAATTAAACCATCGGCCATTTCTTCAATGCCATCGATATCAAATGGCTTGCCTACCTTGGCCAGTAACATAGCCTCTTCTACTTGCAACTTAGCCTCACTGTGCAGCGTGCGAGCGCGATCATACTCTTCGGCAAAAGGTATCACCACGGCTCCAGGGATGTATTTTTTGGCACGCTGAGCAATGCCTTCTCGAGGGGCCGGGTGAGATTTTTCGCCAGTGGCGGGAATACTCACGTCATTTTTTTGATTAGCCTTTATCTCGTCTAGCAAGCCCCCTTTTTTAGGTAAGGAGGGTTCGCTGTCGCTTGCTTTTTTATTATTTTTTATTTCATCGAATAAACCAGTTCTAGGAGCGATAGCTGAGTCTTCAGCCTCGGTTGCTGTTTCTTTTATGGAGTTGGTTTTCTTTAACGTTTTTTTAGCCGCCTTTTTATCGGGTTGTTCTTCTACAAAATCGCCATGCTTCTGGGCATGTTTACTATCATTCATGACAATTTTATCGGTAATCTTTACAATTTTACCTAAGCCGGTATCTGGCGCCTTGGAAGGGACCGCCTGTTCTGAGTCACTAGCCACATCAGAAGCTGTTGTTTCACTTGGAAAGTCAATGCACACCGCCTTAACACCTAAAGACAATATTTTATCTATGGTGGCTTGAGAACGTATATAGCCTTTTCGCTTTTTACGCTTAGCGGGAATCCAGTCATTGCCCACATCCGATATGTACATTCCCACTTGTAATTCACTTACCGGTACATTTTTATTCACACAAGCCTACTTCTTTTATCCCGACTCACTCAGTCCAAGCTTGTGAGAAGGGAAACGAATGATAAGAGTTGACGTTTATATTAGTATAGATCAGCTCAAATAATATTCACTTCAAACAAGTTCACCTTTTATTTCAATGACCTAGCCCCGTAAAATTCGGCGACCGTTAAGAGGACTATTTTTGTTATTCCATTAGGGTTTATACTTAGCCCTATATATTGATAGTTTTGTTATAAATAGTAGATTGTAAAGGGATCAATTTAACCATGAAAATAGTGATCTTAGATGGCTTCACCCTGAACCCAGGGGATTTATCCTGGCAACCTATAGAGGCCTTAGGGGAATGTGACATATATGAACGAACACCTAGCAGCCAAGTATTAAAACGCTGCCAAGATGCACACATTGTATTCACCAATAAGGTCGTGCTGGATGCTAAAATTATTGCCCAACTTCCTAAGCTTAAATATATAGGTGTGACGGCTACGGGCGTAAATGTGGTGGACACTGTTGCGGCCAAAAACCAGGGTATTATAGTGACCAACACCCCAGGTTATGGCACCGACTCTGTGGCGCAATTTGTATTTTCACAACTGCTTAATTGGGCTCAACCAGTGGCGCATTATAGTGACAGCGTTAAGCAAAACCGTTGGTCTAATTCAGCGGATTTTTGTTATTACGATCACTCTATGATTGAGCTGAACAATTTAACCATGGGTATTGTGGGTTATGGCGCTATAGGTAAAAAAGTAGCCCAAATTGCTTTGGCTTTTGGCATGAAGGTTTTAATTTTTTCTCGCACCCAACCCCAAACACTGCCTACAGGAATTGACTTTGTACCCTTGAATGAATTGGCACGTCGCTGTGACGTCATTAGTTTACACTGCCCACTTACAGCCGGTAATACCGGTTTTATTAACGCTGAATTTTTAAGCAGCATGAAAGATAGTGCCTACTTAATTAATACCGGTCGCGGCCCGCTCATTAACGAAGTGGATTTATTGCACGCTCTGCAAGAAAAAATTATCGCAGGGGCCGCCTTAGATGTATTGGCGATTGAGCCTCCAGATAAAAACAACCCATTAATAAAAGCAGGTACTGCCACAATTACCCCGCACATCGCTTGGGCCACGTTAACCGCCCGTAAACGTTTAATGGACATTGCGACTCAAAACTTACAAGACTTTTTACAGGGGAAAATGAGCAACGTGGTTTAGGTTCATTTACGTGAAGGTTTTTAAAGGTAACGCTGCCCGGTTGGTACATCCTTTGTGACCACTGCATTGGCAGGGATAATGACATCATCACCAATCGTGACGCCGGGTAATATTTTTGCGCCGCCCCCTACCCATACGCTGCTCCCTAAAGTGACCGGTTGTGCGTTACATAGCCCACTGCGCCTCTGTGTGGCGTCGCGAGGGTGATCTACTGTGTAAATATGTACTCCAGGCCCAAGTAGCACATTATCTCCAATGTTGATCTGGGCGCTGTCCAACAGTACACAATTAAAGTTCGCGTAAAAGTTTTCTCCCACACTGATTTGCCCACCATAATCACATTGAAAGCCCGGCTCAATCACCGCCCCCTTCAATGATTTAAACAGCCGTGTTACGTGTTTTAAGTTGCCTTTACTGGGATGGCTATTGTATTTGGCACAGGCCAGCCGAGCTTTTTCCCGCAACAGCCTAAGCTCAATATCGATGGGGTTAAATGATACACCCGCCAGCATTTTTTCAAGTTCTGTCACGATTAAACCTTTTAGCTTTGAATGCTTACACTGGAGTTATGATCAATTTGTGGCGCATTAGTAAACAGTAGATACAAGATAGGCACTACAAACAGTGTCAATAAAGTAGAAACCAATAACCCCCCAATAATCGTCCAACCCATAGGTGCCCACATGGAAGAGCCACTTAATGTCAAAGGCAACAACCCGGCAATAGTGGTCATGGTGGTGAGTAATATGGGGGTCATCCGCGTTTGCGCACTTTGCAAAATAGACTCGCGTAAGTTTATGCCCTGCTCGGCTTTTTGATTGGCAGTATCAATGAGAATAATCGCGTTATTCACCACTATACCCACCAACGAGGTTAACCCCACAAACGCTGTAAACGAAAAGGTATGGCCACTTAAAAAGAGTGCAAAAAAAGCGCCCGTGGCGGCAAAAGGTATGGCACTGAATACAATAAGCGGTTGCTTGAACGATCTAAACTGCACCACTAATACCGCAAAAATACCCAGCATGGCCACAATGAGCGCCTTCGCCATGCCGCCAAAACTCTCTTGGCGGCTCTCTTGTTCACCGCCCACCGACAATCGCACGCCTTTTGGTAAAACCAAGGCCGACAAATCACTGACCACTTGCGAGGTCACTTTAGAGGTATTAAAACCGGCGCGTATATCCGAAGTAATCCGCGCGGTTCGCTCTAGGTTACGATGCTGAAATCTGGGCATACTGGTTTGTAATGTTACCTTTGCCACTTGTTTTAATGGCACCATTACACCAATTGGTGTTTGCAGCATTAAGGTATCAAATGCTTTTAGCTGAGGCTCATTTGAGTCTATTGATTTTAAAACAATATTAAATTCATCCCCTTGGTGGTCTTTATAGCGACCCATAGGTAAACCCACCAACGCCGCACGAATATTTTGATCTATTTGATTAAGCGGTAAACCTAACATGGCCGCTTTATCACGATTGATCACTAGCTTCACATCAACCTTGTGTTTGCCGATGGCGTTTTCTATATTCACGGTACCTGTATGTTTGCGAATAACTTTTTCAACTTGAAAAGCTGACTGTCGAATACTTTGCCAGTCTTCACCAATCACCCTAATAGATAACGGCGCCTCCATGCCTGGCCCCTGATTAAACTCTTTAATAGAGACTTTTACGCCAGGGTAACGGTTTAGCTGCTGCCGTAAGTCAGCTACAAACGGCTCTACTGTCTGCAGTTCACTGCTATGCAACTTCACTAACAGCTGAGCTATGTTGGGTGTTTGACGACCTGGGCTCACATTATAATAAGCGGCAGGGTTGCCTCGGCCCACATTCACAATAACGTCTTTTACTAATTTGTTTGCACTCACCTCTTTTTCTATCAACAACGCGCTTTTCTGAGTTTGTGCAAAACTTGCGCCTTCAGGTAACTCCACATTAACAATAATCATGGGTTTTTCTGCCTTGGGAAAAAGGCTCACACCGATGAAAGGTATTAACGCAATGGCAATAAAAAACGTGGCCACGGCGATGCCCATAATAGACTTGGGTTTTTGTAACGCCCATTTTAATGATTGCTGGTATTGTCCTTTGGCTAGGGTATCTAATTTGGTTTGCAGGCGCGTGGGTTTTACTGCACTTTTTTTCATCATACTGCTCAATAGCGGTGTTAGGGTTAACGCTACCAATAGTGATGCCATTAACGTAAGCACCACCGTCACCGGCATAGAGCGTATAAAACTGCCTGAACTATTTTGCATCATTAACATGGGTACAAACGACAACACGGTGGTGAGTGTGCCACTTAAAATGGCCATCCCCACCTGACTGCTGCCTTGTTCGGCGGCACTTTTGGCATCCAGTCCTTGGCGGCGTAGGCGTAATACATTTTCAGTCACCACAATGGCGTTATCCACCAGCAAACCCAGTGCAATCACTAACCCCACGATGCTCATTTGCTGCAACGCAAAACCGGTAATATCCAACCAACCAATGGCAATAAATATAGATACGGGAATGGCCATTACCACCACAATGCTCGGCCCTCTTCCCAGTACCAATAAAGTAGCGATGGCCACTAAAATAAGCCCCTGAATTAAATTGGAAAAGAAACCACTGATGCGCTTCTCAACCCCTTCGCTTTGTTCGTGCACCACATGCAAACTTAGTGAATTGGGTAACGTGTTTTTAAACTCGTCTACTAAAGCATAAACCGCTTCACTTACCTTAAAAATATTACTGCCTGGGCGCTGCATCACCGTTAAAAAGACAGAGCTTTGGCCATGATAAAATGCACGGTAGCTGGGCAAACCATCACTGATAGTAACGTTAGCAATATTACGTAAATAAATGGGCTTGCCGTTTCTAGAGGCTATGATGGTATTTTCAATTTCACTTAAATCTTTAAAGTCACCGCTGGTGAGCACACTAAATCGACGTTTTCCTGCATGGACATGGCCACCGGGAATATTAGATGCTGCTTGGCTTACCGCCTGTTGAACTTGCTCTAAGCCTAAACCTAGGGCATGTAATTTGGCAGGTTGTAATAATATTTGAACTTCAAGGCTGGCCATTGCCTCAATCTCGACGCGCTTAATACCGCCTAATTTTTCAATTTTATTTTCAAGGCGTTCACCAAACTTACGCATACTGGAAAAGTCGCCGTTACTGCTACTTAAAGCCAACTGAATAATCGGCACATCACTGATGCTTTTTTTATCTATTTTAAGTTTTACGATGCCGGCGGGCAGTTGATCTAGAATGCCATTTACCGCATTTTGCACGTCATCAAGGTTGTCATCCACATCTGTGCCGTATAAAAAATCCACATCAATATGAACTAAGCCGTCTTCAATATTTGTACTGATTTCCTTTAAGTTGTCGAGTTCCTTCACCACTTCTTCTATGGGGTCGGCCACTAACGACTCCATATCTCGAGGGTTAGTACCGGGATTAATAACAATGATTTTAACTTCCGGTACATCAAGTTGTGGATCTTCGGCGCGGGGCATAGTGAAATACGAGACTAACCCCAGCAGCACTAACATACTGCTGACTAGCCAAGTAAGTTGAAAGTTACGAATGGCAAAAACAGGTAATTGCATAATATCTCCTAGAATTGCCTAATTATTTAGCGGGTGCTTGTAACGCAGAGTGCAGTAAAGACGGCGACGTATCTTCAATGATGCTGATATGAGCTCCATCAATAATATAAGGGCCGCCCTGTACCACTATTTTTTCCCCCTCTGCCAAGCCATGAGACACCATGGCATTGTCATCCTCTAAATACAGTAAGGTTACATTACGCAACACAGCGTGACTTTGCGCGTTAAGCACGTATACACTGGCATGACTGCCGTTGGCCTCCATTAAGGCACTCCAGGGTACGGCCACTAAAGACGTGGTATGGGCAGGGGTAATACGCGTATGGGCAATCAAGCCAGAATACAATTTGGGGGCTTTTTCAAGCAACACATCCACTTCAAACGTTTGCGACAAGGCATCACTGCGCCCCGCAATTTCCCGTATGGTGCCCTTAAACGTTTGCCCTGCGTAAGCATCCAGCTGCACCAACGCTTTATCATTCAATTGCAGTTGCACCACATCCACATCGGACACCGACAAACGCACACTCCAGCCTTCATGCGCATCGGCAAAGACAAACGCCTTTTGTCCTGATTGCACCAGTTCGTTTGGTTCAATATGGCGGGTGAGAATTCGTCCATTGGTGGGGGCATGAATAACCGCATATTTGCGGTTAAAGCGGGCAATATTTAAATCGGCCTGGGCAATTTGTACTGATGTGTGAGCTTGGTGACTGCGTTCATCCGACGCCAATTGGCGCCCTTTTAGAGTCGTAATGCGCTCTAACTGACGCTGGGCATCATCTAGAACCGCCGTGGCTTTTGCCACTTGAGCGTCTATTTCATCAAGCAGTAAACGCGCTAAAGGTTGACCCTTTTTAACAAACTGCCCTTCCTTTACCAGTACTTGATCAACAAAACCGGCCGCCTTAAAGGCTAGGGATTGCTCCGATACAGGCCTTACCACGCCACTGGCCACCACCGGTTTTGCATATTCTTGATAATGCACGTTCATGACACTGACAGGGACTAAGTTCACGTTAGATAATGCCGGTGACGCGTGCAGGCTAAGCGATGAAAAAAGTAACCCTGCAAGCACTGCTGTCAGCAATAGAAATTGGTTTTTATCCTGATAAAGCCCCATGGCGCCTCTCCTAGTCATATTAAGCGAATCTGAGTTAAAGATATAAAAGTACAAAAAAATACTCAGAATGTTGACACTGAAAACATTCTAGGATTAAATGTTAGCACTGTCAACACTAGAAGCTTTTCCATGAGCGACAATAAAACTCAATACCACCATGGCGATGTGCCCAGTGCATTACTGCAAGCCGCTTTGCTGCGCATTAAAAACGAAGGAGTTGAAAAACTAAGTTTAAGAGCGTTAGCCCGCGACATTGGCGTCTCTCAAACGGCTCCTTATCGGCATTTTAAAGATAAAAACCAGCTACTGGTGGTACTGGCCTGCAAAGGCTTTCGCGAGCTTGCGTGTCTGAAGGCACAACAACCCAGCCCCTTGGCATTCATGGCACTCATCGAAGTGGGCATGTCGTATATTTATTTTGCAATGGAACACCCCGAGCAATATAAATTAATGTTTGGCAGTAAAATCAAACACCGTCGGGACTACCCTGAATTAATGGAATCGGGTGGCGCAGCCTTTCAAGTGATTTCAAGCTATGTGGTCAAAGGCATGGAAGCGGGTGTATTTATAGATAAAGAGCCCGAAGTGTTAGCACGTAGTTGCTGGACCACCGTTCATGGCATCGCATCTTTGAGCATTGATGATTACTTTGAGCACATTACCGGTAACTTTGATGATTTTTTAAGAGAGCAAGTTTCCCTTTGCATACGCGGATTCATGAAAGAGCCGGGGCTTTTAGATAAGCAATAGATAGCTTGGCAAAACGTAATAACAAATGACCCTCAACGCTTTAAGCACAGCGTCACACCATCTCCTATGGGCAAAAGACTCAGATCAATTCGCTGGTCGCTTTGTAATTTAATATTAAGTGCCCGTATGGCTTGTGTATCAATATCTTGTTGTCTCATGTCACACACTCGGCCTCCCCACAATGTGTTATCCAATATAATTAACCCGCCTGGGCGCAGTAAACGCAAACACGCCTCAAAATAGCCATCGTAGTTTTCTTTATCGGCATCTATAAATGCCATATCAAAACTGCGCGCCCGACCTTGTTTCAATAATTCATTTAACGTGTCTAAGACAGGCGCTAAACGTAATTCACATACATCAGTAACACTGGGCTACATCGGTCCACTGTTTGCTCACGTCACAACAAATCACAGATCCGGGGCGAATAATATTTTGCGCCATGCAAATTGAGCTGTAACCGGCGAAGGTGCCTACCTCTATAATATTACGCGCACCGATTAACTTAGTTAACAGACCCATAAACAGGCCCTGTTCCGGTCCAATTTGCATACGTGCCATGGGGTCTTTAGCAGTTTGTTGGCGTAAATCTTTTAATAATTTGGGTTCACGCAAGCTAATATTGATCAAGTACTGGTAAAGCGTATCGTTCATTTTTATGGTGCGGTTAGACATAACATCCTCAATCTTACCTTTACTTTACTCATCCTTTACACAACTTAGCACAGCTTTTCACGCTTCATAGGTATGATAAGCAAATGAATATTTCGTTTGCTTAAACGTCTTTTGTTAGTCCCCTTTTCCCCATAGACTGCCATCTATGGGGATTTTTTATTTTTGGCTTATTCTATTGCCTGCCTGCCTTTAGAAATAACGCCCTATCACTTAAGTCCTAACCCCAAAAAAACTTGTCGGAAAATGCTGCATAGGTGGCGGCGCATGTAGTAACCCCAAGGTTGGCAAGTTCGTACAATTAGCCTCATTAGATCTCTACGGGCTGCCACTATGACTCACACAACATCCACCTTCTTGGCGTTTACCTGTTTCGCATTGCTTAGCGCCTGCAGCATGGAACATGAATTTGAAACTGTTGAAAGAACTGACCACCAAGACACGTTTCAAGAAACCAGCGCAGCCTCCTCTACGGATCAACAAAAAGAGCAGGATGACCAAGAGCAAGAAGTTCAAATTCCCAGTGAAGGGGCACAGGACAACTCAGGGTCACAGATGCCAGACAACATGGGTGGTATGAGTGACTCTGATAC
>JAPYOO010000019.1:16556-35836 GCA_029938135.1 Bermanella sp.
TCTGATACTTCTGATAGCCCTGATAGCCCTGATAACACCTCTTTTAGTGAGGTACATAACCAAGTTATCCAAAATAAATGTGTTGCTTGCCACACATCATCTAGCATTGCCGCATCAACCAATTTAATTTTCACCCAGGGGCAAAGTGACGCTGAATTTAATAACAAAGATGTTTTAGACAACTACTTGTCATTAAGCGAAGGCAATGCACAAACCATTAAGGATAAAGCACGCGGATTAAACCAGCACGGCGGAGGCTCGGTTTTGGCGGTATCTTCCAGTGAATATATTTTATGGGCTGCCTACATAGACAGTATTACTTTAAATAACCCAGACAGTGAAACAGACAACAATCAAGATCAAACCGATTTAGAGCAAGCTGACCTGAACCAAGGCAATAGCTATACCATAGAGTCCCAAGCCACCACTTATCGTCGCGCGAGCCTTATCTTAACCGGCCACATACCGACAGCGTCAAAGTTAATAGAAGTCGATCAACTTAATATCAGTGACTTTAATACGGCATTAAAAAATCTGTTACAAGGGGATGGTTTTCATGAGTTTATTAAAACCTCAGCCAACGACCAGTTACTTGTTCGCCGCCTAGTGGTTAATGCCTATCGTGAAATTGGCCAAGGCATAGAAAAACACTATTCTGAATATAAGAGCATCGCCACCAACAATGATGAGCGGGATGAATTGGCACAAGAGCTAGAAGAAGAACCCTTAGAGCTAATGGCATACGTGATTGAAAACGATCGCCCCTACAGTGAAATTTTAACCGCGAATTACACTCTTGCCAGCATAAAAAGCGCACGCTTGTTTAAAGCCGATGAACAAACCGACCCTACATTTAAGCCGGTTCAAAACGTAGGCCAGAGTTTAATTATGGGCCGCTTTACCGACTTTGATGTGGATTCAAGCACTCAAATTCCCCACGCAGGCCTATTAACCAGCTACGCCTATTTAAATAAGTACCCCACCACCGCCACCAATCGCAACAGAGCACGCGCCAGTGCCACCTTGAAACACTTTTTAGGCTTTGATGTTGAAGATTCCAGCGCCCGCGAGATTAGTAATGACGCATTAAGCGACGATGAAAACCCCACTATGAACAACCCAGCCTGTACTGTCTGTCACGCAACGCTAGATCCTATAGCCGGTGCTTTTCAAAATTTTGGCGGGCAGGGCATATTTAGAGATCGCCGTTATGGCTTAGACTCACTGGATGCTGAATACGCTGAAACGGATGAAGACTCACCCTATCAAACCGGTGATACCTGGTACCGAGACATGCGTGAACCGGGTTTTTATAACACTGTCAGCCAAGACAACAGCAACAGCCTTAATTGGTTAGCCCATCAGCTGGTATTGGATGACCGCTTTGCTACCGGCACCGTTAAGTTTTGGTGGCCCGCCATTTTTGGGGAAGAGCTTTTGTCCGCTTCAAGCCAACGCCATCAACTAGATGCACAAACCACCCTAATTGAGTCACTGGCTACCGATTTTAGAGAGCACTTAAACCTAAAAACGTTACTGGTTAATATGCTTTCATCTGATTATTTTCGCGCCCATAAAAAAACAGGCGGAGAGGTTGATGCAACTCGTTTAAATATACACGGCGGAGGTTCCCGTTTATTAACGCCTGAACAGCTACAAGCAAAAATTAAATCCTTAAGCGGTTTCATTTGGAATGAAGACAAGCCACATTTAACCAATGACTATAATATTTATTATGGGGGCATAGATTCAAACGAAGTTGAACAACGTTCACGCTCAATTAGCAATGTTATGGCCCGAGTGGCTGAAAAAAGTGCCCTAAGTTCCTCGTGTGCCATTGTTGCCACTGAATTTAATCAGGTTAAAGCCGATCGTAAGCTGTTCACCGCTGTTGAACGGGACCACGCGCCTGGAAATTATCATTCAGACAAGCTTACATTGCCCGCTGAAAACACCTCGGGCATGCAAACCGTTAACTACAATGTAAAAGTGACCGCCGGTAAGGTCACTATTCGCATGGAAAAACCCTCTCATAAAGTGTTCTGGCAATCTTTGCGCATCACTGATGCCAAACAAAACGTCATCATAGAGGGAGAGATGGCCGAACTGGTTTCTCAAACAGATTGGATTACAGGCAGCGGTGATCCAGCGTGGTCCTTGACCACTGATGAAAAATCGGCGTATTACCTATGCTGTTCAAGTCGCTACCTTGAAATAGAAATCCCCGTTGAACACGCAGGACAGCTTTCGATTGAAATGCAAATGTGGGCCGAAAATGATAATACCAGCATTGACGTTACCATTAACCAAACTGAGGCCACCACCATGCTTACCGATGAAAGTTCATTACTGGTTAAGCAACAATTGGTGGTGTTATTTGAACGCCTACTCAATGAAACATACACCATCGATAATCAAGAAATTTCAATGGCTTTTAATTTGTTCACGCAATTAAGAGCAGCAAAAATTGCACGTGGTGCGCATTCAGATATGAAAGAAAGCAACATTGACTGCCTATATTACGATACACAGGGCGTACCTGAAGCGGATTGGGCACAAGACACTCATCATACCCTAACGGCTTGGCGTGGCGTATTGGCAGCCCTAATGATGGACCCAGCCTTTATTTCCGAATAAATGTTGATACTAAAAACTAAACAATTTTAAATATAGGGTTCTATTATGCAACGCAGAGATTTTTTAAAGTATTTTGGTGCCGCCAGTCTAGCCAGCACACTACCGGGCTTAAAGTTATGGGCAGCCCCTCAGGATTTTAGTGGCCAGTTTTTTGTTTTTGTTCAAGCCAATGCTGGCTGGGACGTCACTAGCTTTTGTGACCCTAAGGTCAACATAGACGGTGAGAAAAAAATAAATAACTGGGCCGATTCTAGCGCCATTAAACAAGCAGGCAATATCGCCTATGCGCCGTTTGCCAATAACAGCTCATTTTTTGAAAACTTACACGACCGTATGTTAGTGGTGAACGGCATTAATAGTTCAACCAACTCACACACCGCAGGGCGAGATTATAATTTTAGCGGTAACATTGCCAAGGGCTACCCCAGTTTGTCGGCCCTGTACGCTTCTGTACACAGCGATGGCTTTGCCATGCCGTGCATTGTAAACGGCGGCCACTTTCGCTCTGAAGGTGTGGTCACCCCTACCATTATTGGCAAGAATGATGACACACTTACCTCGCTTATAAACCCCAATGCCAGACGTTACAACCACTCTTCAATGTCCCTCCCGCAAGATGATTATAATCTCGTTAAAAAATTTCAATTAAGGCGCGCGCAAGACAAAGCCAGTGATGACACGCTTTTATCCAAGCAAGCCAAAAGCCAACAAGAATTTTTAGCCGCAGTGAGCAGCAGTGGCGGCTTTGAAAATTTTGGCCAACTGCTAGAGTCTATTGATGGGGGCAGGTTTGATTTAGGCAACAACTTTAACAAACAAGCCCTGTACGCCATTTTGGGTTTTAAGTCAGGATTAAGCATTGCTGCCGACCTTAACAAGGGTGGCTTTGATACCCATAGCAACCATGATATTGACCATGCGCAGGCCCTAGGAGGCCTTACCGAAGGTATTGAATGCCTATGGTTCCTTGCTGAGCAATTGGGTATAGCTGATCGCCTAACGGTTATGGTGGCCTCTGATTTTTCACGTACCCCTCAATACAATGGCAAAGAAGGCAAAGATCACTGGCCCATTGGCAGTACTGTGTTCATGCAAAAAAATGCCCCTTGGGCCAACAAGGTAGTGGGTGCCACGGATGCACAACATAATGTGTTAAAGGTTAACCCCACTACTTTACAGCCGGATCAAGAATCGGGCATTGAAATAACCCCTAAACACGTCATGCATTGTGCTCGCCAGCTACTGGGCATAGAGCAGCATACTAATACCCTGCCATTTGGGTTAGACATTGAAACCAACATGGATATTTTTCAAGCCTAGTGGCATAAGCAGCTACAATAAAATGAACGGTTTAATGGTGGGTTAGTGATCGATGGTATTGGAATGATGGATAACACCATCTCACTTAAATTTATAAGTAACCTTGAATCGGCTCTGGCCGATCAGCCTAAGGTATACCAAGAAATAAAGGCCCTGTTTAAACTGCCCACGGATATACAATCCCACGATAAAATTGAAGTGGCTAAATTCATTCACCTTTTACAGCTTATTATTCAAGATTACGGTATCGCCGACATTGGCTTCAGGTTAGGGCAACAATACACACCGGCGCAAATGGGCGTATTAGGTTTGTATTTACAAACTTGTAACACCTTAAAAGATGCTATAAATCATTACTTGGAGTACTCCTACCTTGACGCAGAGTTTGAAGCACCATTACAGTTAGAAAATCACTCCAATACATTTTCAATTGTTCTATCACCTCCAAATGAATTACATGCCATTCAAGGCACCTATACGATTATTTGTGCGAATCGGATCATTAAAACCATCCAATACTTTTGTGCCCCTAATATTTTACCTTTGCAAATAAGTGCAAATATTACCAATAAAAAAGTGACCGTCCACGAAACCGTGGATATTGTGCACAGCCCTAACAATACAATAACTCTTACCTATTCAAATAACGCTCTAAACCTAATATTACCAGGCCGAAATCCTGCATTAAACAAACTACTCAAACAGGAAGTAGAAAAACAGGTTATTGAATCTCGCATTGTCAAAGATACTGTTTCGGCCGTAATTCAGCAAGTCGCCAAAAGTGAACATATAGCAACTCTTAACCTTAGTATCATTTCAAAAAATCTGGCTATGAGCGAAAGAACACTAAGCCGAAAACTTAAAAATGAGCATGCACAATTAAAGGATATTTTAATTCATGCTAAACGGCAAAAAGCAATACGGGAGTTAAGCTCTGGTGGAGAAATAACTGATATAGCAGAAAGTCTGGGGTTTTCAGATCGATCTAGTTTTGAACGTGCATTCAAATCTTGGACTGCATTTACTCCGGCTCACTTCAAAGAGTTAAATACCTCAATCCCCTGTATGCCACAGCAAAACGCCATTACCAGCGTAGAATGTTTACCGGCAATATCTAGAACCTTCGACGATATACATTCAGTTAAATACACTAAAAAAGACATAACAAATATCATAGTAAAGGATCCCATATTGTCGGCCAAGATATTTGGGCTTTCGCACTTAGCTTTCTTTGATGCCTTTAAGAGTAACTCTATCCAACAATCCTTAGATTACCTTTATCAAAGCCATATGACTCGGGGAATGTGCCATACCATTGTTAGCAATAGCGTTACGCAGAGCCTGCCATTTAAAGACATCAATATAGAAGAGCATTGGGTAGAAGTATTTTTAATGGCCAAATTTTGTCAGGAAGTGGCCGCACAAGGACTATTGAACAGTGATTGGAGTGAGGATGAAGCTTATTTACTGGGCCTAACAGGATTAATTGGATTTATATTTTTAGCAAAAACTCAAAAAGATAATATATTTAAAGTATTTGAAATATATGACATCAATAAATTTGATAGCGTGAGTTTTTCAAAGTCTCTAGAGGAGTATTGTGGTGTTTCAGATTTCATGGCTGGTGCGCTGCTTATGGCGCACTGGGGATTCCCTGTAAAGTTCATTCAAGTTTTAGTAAACATAAATCAGCCTAACACTAAACATGACAACCAGGACATCATCAACCTTTTACGTTGCGCTGACGAGATAGCGTATTACATGACTAAAGAAAATGAAGGCATGGTATTAAACATCCTTGAAACTTATTCACAAAATTCTTATATAGACTTAAACAAACTAACAAAAACTTATACTGAATTAAAAAAACAACATAAAACACTCACCAACAATCACAATTTCAATTAATAACAATTCAATAAAACTTACTCATAAGTAGTTTTCAAGGTAGTCAGCGTAGTTTTCATTAACATGTAGCTTATTATTTTTTACTTTTTTAAAATGATAAACCCTCAAGTAATTATATCGCTCGGCTGGATCCTTAAACCCGTCATGAAAAGATAAAAAATCCTTTCCGATGTCATCACCAATAGATAAAACATCTTTATTTACCAAAAAATATACTGAGCCTATTTCCTCACTTTGGTAAACTTTTAGGTTGTCACGTAATGAGCTGTGCAACAACTGAAGACCATCACCAATAATATACCCTAAACTAGATTCTTCTTTTAATATTTTCATCATAATATTTTCAGAAGTCATGGCAGGTATAGGATTAGCGACCCAAGAATACCTATCATTACCTTCCTTAATCATATACTTCATAAATAGATCGTTTTTTACGTAATATACTTTTTCACTTCTATATTTATTGTCCCTTTCAAAATCTAATCCGGCCTTACCAATTAAATTAAATTTTACTTTTTCGTCACTTTCTAGAATCAATACAAAACCCATTTTTTGCAATAAGTAAGCGTAGCCTAAACTAACATAAGCACAGTTTATATTGCCGCCTTTTACCTGCTGAACAAGCTCTTGAGTCGAGCTAGAGGGAACGTATTTAAGACCGTATTTATAGTTCATGGCCTCAACCAAAGGCGCAACTTCTTTAGCCATAACATTCGGATCATTTACCGGATCTACCCCCATTAATAACTGAAGGCTTTTGGCATTACTCGTAAACAACAATAAAAATAAAACGGCTATTTTAGCTATGCCATTGTTAGAGGTAAATATCATTAAAGTAATTTCACATTTATCTAATGTTAAGCTTAAGAGTATAGCAGTTTATATTTTCACCATTTCCTCCACTAAACCCTAGAGTAAAGAAAGTATAAAGCCAAAACCTTGTTAGAATATAGATCTGGTATATAGCCATTAGTTATATAAAGGTATAACTCACTCGGTTTAACTCCCTATAATATTTCAACAAAAGGAGTTTTTGTTGAAGACACAAAGTCAACGACCTTTTCTATCACAATGTCATTCCACAACAACTTAATGTGTCCACAACCCTGAGTTTTATACACATAATCAGTTTCAAACGTTTTCTGTATTTTCTGTGCCTCATTATGATCCACCATAGTGTCATCTTGATCGTATATTAAATATAACTGCTCATCCTCAAAGCGCTTTTTATACGAGTTCCCTGCCAGTAATTCCTGCCAAGTACAGTTAAAGGATTTGGCTATTTCATCCTGCACTAACGACAACACCCCCTCGCTGACTTTAAGGGATCTACGTAAAGCATCTATCGCGGGGTACGGAGCCGAAGGAGCACTGATAACCACGTACTTAGTGGTGGGGAAGTCATTAATTAAGCGGCTGGCCATCATGCATACACCGCCCGCACTGTGCCCTATCATTGCATGAATATTAGGTGTTATATGCTTAACCACATGCGCCTGCAACGCGGCTAAATCCGTAATAAACTGCGTAAAACCCGATTGACGACCGCCAGACAAACCATGGCCACTAAAATCTAAGGCAATGGCCTGGAACCCACTTTTGGCCAGTTGTTTAGCCATAGGTGCCATTTGGGTACTGCGACCTTCCCAACCATGAACCAGTATCACCACTGGCCCCTCCCCCCAGCTAAGTGCCACTTTTTGGCCATTACTATTAAAAGTAATTTTTTGGGCACTGCTAATAAACTCTACATCACGGGTTTTAGTGGGTAATTTGCGTGGAAAACTGGCTAAAAACCGCGTTAACCGTAAAGCCAGTACGGGATGAATACGCGTTAACACGTTTAAAATAAAATGTATGAATCTCATGATAGAACCTTAAAATGTAAACAAAAGTTAACCTAACAACTCAACGGGCACAAAGTCACACTGCCATTGATACACTTTAAATTATCTACAAGATACGTAATGAGTACATTAACCAAAACAACTAAATTATATGGCGCAAAGCGTTAGCGGAGTCTTTTGTTAAAGAAGGTTAAACGTGGCTAGTGGACATATTACAGGTAGATATGTGCATTAATGAGGGAAACATATAGAAGATTGTGCCTTGCGGGCAAACTGGCTTCACAAGGCACTATAGATTAGAGAAAATTAGTTAGATATTTTCACATCAAAACTCTGCTGGACGTCCTCTTCCTTTTTGGGTATTTGTAAACTTAAAACGCCATCACTAAATTTGGCTTGTAGGTTTTTACTGTCTACTGAATCAGGCAACGTGAAGCGGCGGCTAAACTCACCCAACTGTCGTTCTGACGTATGGTGCGTTAAATTCTCCACAGGGGATTCTTCTTTAGGTTTATTATCACCTTCAAATAGTGTTTCTTTTTTACCACTTAACGTCAGTATGTTTTTATCAACGCTGACTTTAATGTTTTCAATATTAACACCGGGTATATCCGCATAAATATAAAACGCTTGTTTATCTTCGCTTATATCCACGGGTATCTGAACCGCTGAACGCTCAACCTGTTTAGCGGTTTTTTTTGCATAACGGCTTTGATTACTAAAAATTGCCTTTTGATTGAATAAAAAATCAAGTTCTGCTGCTGGGTTTAGAGTATGCATGCGCATAATGTGTCTCTCCTAATTTGGCTAATTGCCACACTTAATAATGTATTGTTTAAGTTTGTTTAGTTCGACATGTCTTACTGGCCTGAACCTTTAATAGGATCTTTGTAATATTTTTCAATGGTAAAATTTATTTATTTTTAATTATCAATAAATATAAACTCGTTATTCCATTTCCATATATACGCATTCATCACTCCATAGTGGCTAGCGCAAAGATGGACACTTGAATTTATATCTTTCATCCCAATTATAGTTAAATAGTGAACATATTTAGGTGTATTAAAGGACACTACAATGGACAAACCGATAGGATTTAAAGGTTATCTATTGACTAACTTACTGCTCATGCGGCATTAAATACCTTACTGCCTTAAACCGACTAAAAGACTACTCCACAATCACCCTGCAGTATTTTTTTGTATTGAGCTCTATATTATTAAGCGCTTAAACCCGTCTAAAATGAGTATCGCTTAAGCATATTAAAGTTATAGTATTTAGAAAGGTTTTAGGTGAAGTGGGTAAAATAAGATATGGTAATACAGAGTAGGTTTTAGAGGTTTACATTGATGAAAACTTACTATAAACGCGCCAATACAAGCTTCTTTAATTCAGATTTTAAATTCGGATTCACATTTATTTCACCGTGACCAGGTATAAGTACATTAGGCTTATCTCGTTCAAGCTGCTGCAGTACCCACGCTTTAAAGACCTTTTTATCTTTTAATATAAACCATTTAATCACTTGGCTTATTTTTAATCCAGGAGCCGCACTTAATGCCCGCTGCATAAACCTAGCAATGGGTTGATTGGATAGCCGTTCGTAATTTAAAAAGCTATCGCACGTAATCCACATACAGGCTTTGGATGATTCTTGCTTTCTAACCCATACATCTCCTGCACGATGGCCGGGAGGGAATAAAACACTGTACCCTTGGGGCCATGGAGGCTGTGTGCTTTGTAAAGCTAATATGTCGTGTCCTGATTGAATGACTGATTTTTCAATTAACCGAGGAATCGCTAACTGACTTGCATACAATTGAGTGTTAGGAAATGCCTTCTGCCATGCACTCACACCCATGTAATGAAAACTATTGGGGATAATAATATGAATTTTAATATTGTCATTAATGCCTGAGCCTAAGAACTGTGATTTAAACTCTACCAACAAAGGCATTCCTGGGCTTATTAAAATAAATTCATGTTCAGTCACCCTAATACAAATTGAATTTGATACAAAATTGGGCACGATATATTGGCCAAAGTGTAGCTCAGGATGCAAAGGCAATGAATGCCAAATATTCTTTTTCATATATTAGCCCACACTTAGCTGTCTTAGCCGTACATTTTCACAAACGGATTGGTTTCTTTCTCATGACCTATTGTAGACATAGGGCCGTGGCCAGGAATGAAAGCCGTATCTGCGGGTAATAAAAACAGTTTTTTCTGAATAGCATCCACTAACGTTTGGTGATCTCCTTTGGGGAAGTCGGTACGACCAATGCCTCCGTTAAACAAAACATCTCCCACTACCGCTAATTTCCCTTGTGCACTGTAAAATACAACATGACCCGGAGTATGGCCTGGACAATGCAAAATCGAAAAGGATTGATTGCCCACCTCTACAGTGTCACCTTCATTTAACCAACGCTGGGGGGTAAATAATTCAGCTGCAGGAAAGCCAAACATGGCACTTTGCTGAGGAAGTAAATCAAGCCAAAACTGTTCGTCTTTGTGGGGCCCAATGATAGGTAGGTCTTCTTTAAGGGCCAACTCACCTGTACCGCCCACATGATCAATATGACCGTGGGTTAACCAGATGGACACTAAGGTTACACCGGCGGCTTTAATAGCTTGCTCAATACGGTTTAAGTCACCACCGGGGTCAACCACCACCGCTTCCATGGTTTCATCGCACCATAAAATGCTGCAATTTTGCTCAAATGCGGTAACCGGTACAATTTTATATTGAAGTGCCATATTCTGTGCCTAAATCATAATTGGGCCCAGTTTAGCAGTTTTTCATTATCGTCGCTGCCAGGATTGGCTCTAGGCCACTTGGCTTGAATTCTGGGTGATTTTACTAAGGCCAATTTGCACCATTTTATTAACCTTTGGGTGTTTAAAGTGATCCTTATCCCACAACCAACACAGTAATTTTATAAGCTGCTTTAGCTGCCAATTCACTTCACCATAAATATTTTCAAATTCCTCAACGGGTAAAAGATCACTTTTATTCGGAGTATTACAGCCGTCTTTTAACCACTTTTTATGCTGGTCTTGTAAGATAGTAGATTGCTTAAAAAAGTATTGAACCCGTTTAGATACACTATTAAGCATGGCTGTTTTTTTATTATTGGGTATGTATGGGGTAATACTATTTAATACAGAATATATCACTTGGTAATCATGCTGAATTTTCTTTTGCTGAACGTGTAATCGCTTCATAAGAGCAGATATTTGATGCTCTTTATAAACACTCACATCTGACCATTTTGGGGCTTTTATAAGCGACTTGATGGCCTTAAATACTGAAGAGCTATATAAATGAGCGTTTAATTTCAATAACGGAATCAAAGGTTTAAGCCCCATTTTTTTGTGGGCAATGTCACGATGGTAAATAGCCAGACACGTGTCACTCATCCCTACGATCTGCCCCATGATAGCCAAGTCACCAGCCGACTTATTATAGGGATAGCCTGAACCGTCACTACATTCGTGATGTTCTAACACGGCTTGGGCAATACATTTAGGTAAGCCTGCCACTCTCGATAAAACCTGTTCAGCCATTATGGGGTGGCTTTGTAGTGTTCGCCACTGAGCCGACGTGTACTCTCCCTTATTGGCCAAAATGGTTTTATCAAGACTTAGAATACCAATATTATGAACGAGCCCGGCTAAAAATACCCAACGACACTCATCCTTACTTAGTTTCATTTTGGCGGCCATTAACAAGCTAAGATAAGCGCACAAAATACCTTGATTAAATAACGTAGGCATTTGTATTTTAAGCACCGTTATTTTTTGCACCAGTTGTGGGTACTGCTGGTAAAACTCACATGCGCTTTCTAACAGAGCTTCAATTTTTTCACCCTGTTGCAAACGCATTAAACTGTCATTTTCTGTGAGGGATTCATTAAGATATTCTTTAAGTGCTTTGCCATCTATATTGGCATTCAATTGAACACAACTTTCTAGGGATTTTTGCAGTTTATGACTGCAAATTTTTTGAGCTAAGTCTTCATCTAAGTGATAGCCTTTAGGTACTAACACTGCACCCAATTGATTTTTTATATCTTCACTGGTGCTCACTTGGAAACGAGCAGACAAGGACATTAAGTGCTGAACGTAACAATTAGTTTTATCAACAATGTGTAACATACGCCGCCCCTCGTTTTGTGATGCTGTTAACAGATTAAACGTGAAGTGCATCAATAAAAAGTGAGTTTTGTTACAAGTTGTAGGGGATTTACGGCTATTTCGTATTGAATTTAAATAAAAAAGGCCGGTGTTACAGGCTACTTACATAGTCATAACACAGGCCATTTTAGAGACACATTACATACACAACGCTACATTTAGACGCTGTACATTTAGTTATTTCAGAACAGGGGTTTTATTACCTTTAATATTAGCGTGACCCAATAAGTAATGCCCCAGCACTCGGCAGGTAAAATAAACAATAAAGGCTGAAGTAATAGTGTCGCTTACGAAATGCCCCCCTTGCACTACCCGGCCAGCCCCAACTACCGTGCCAATGAGCAAACCCGCTATAAACCAGCGCCTTTGTGCAAATACCCATGCAAAGGCCATAAAGAAGAACCCCATGGCGGCGTGACCACTGGCAAAGCTTTGGTTTTTACCTTTTTGATCTGTAATGACAAACGCTGGCGTGAATTGCAAATCACCAGCAAACTCTTGCACGTCTCTTGGGCGAGGGCGGTCCCAGTTATCTTTTAATAGGGGATGAACAATAAGCCCAGGACCAATCAATAACACCAATAATAAAAAAGTAGAGCGCTTACGGGTACCCTGCATTTTTTTTACAAAGCGAGGCAATATAAGTGCGATTAATAACGCAGGAATGACTGCCCTTGGCATAAACCAAAAGACCTTGTAGCAAAACTGCACCCAACCCTGGTCGTTTAGATAGAAGCCCTGCTGGGCATTCCAAAACTGAGTAGTTAACCAAAGGTCCACTTCAGAAAACAGCACACACAAAGTAGCAAACGCGACAAATAAGGGAATTTCCCAATTATTCTTAATAAAACCCATGATGCACTCAAAAGTGAAAAACGGCGTTATTTTGCCATAAAATAACCAAGTACCCCATGAATTTCACGGTTATTGCTCTAATTGCGTCTCGAAGCTCACCAAGAAATAAAAGGCACTGTCTAAATCTCCTTTTTGACCCGCTACACTGGCGGACCCCATCAAACGAGTGCCTAACTCTAAGCGCAGGAATAACGGTGAGGCGGTTTTTTTACGCAAAGATACCCCCACATTCCAGTCATTAATACTGAACGATGCGACACTGCCATCTTCTTGCAAATAACGCCATTGCCCGCCACTAGGGCGCATGAACACTTGAGCAAAGTGATTACGCTTAATTTTTAATTCACTATGAATATCAGGAAATACCCAGTGATGATGCCAGCGTTTATTGGGCCGAGTTTCTAGACCAAATACAGGGTAAAGCTGCTCACCACCAAACCGTGAGTCTTTATTTAGCCCCATTACCCAGTTCACCTTTCTATTTACGCGGTAGCGGGCGATGGCTGAATATTCAAACAGAAAACGTTTTTGCTGAATTAGAGTTTCGTCACTGTTATAAGCAGGTTCAAAGCCCCATTCATACTGCCAACGCCCCACCACCCGGGGATGGTACTCAAGTGGCAATGACAAGCGGTAAAAGCGCCGTACTGCGTCTAACACGCCTGTAAGCGCAAACCTATGTTCAGTGAGTTGCAGCCCTTGCACCCACACTCCTGCCGGACTGGGTTGCATGGCCAATGGAAAATTCAGCTGTGTTTCAATTTGCGTTACGTTTAAGCCATCAATACCATCGAAGGTCTGTTCAGTACCCTGACGATGGCTGACACCCACACTCAATGCCTGAACGCCATGAGCCAATTGCGTGACCCCACATAACAGTAGCAATACCCACAATCCCTGTACCAAGCCCTACCTCCGCTGGATACCCAATCTTGGGGCATTTAACCCAGTATCTGGCATTACTGCCAACCACTCTAGGTAATGTTAATGAATTATAAGTGTAGCTGTGATTTTAAGGCGGCTAGGCTTGCCCCCTATATTTGAGGTAGAAAATGTGCGCTAAATAATGACAGGTTATTTATTATTAACACTCATCCAGATAACGGTATAATTGAAAACCAAAAATACTCTATTACCTAGGTTTGCTAACTAAACGGATAAATTCATGCTGATCATTTTGATACAACACCCAGCTGGCACGTTCAGGCAAACAACGTAAGGCGTGCTCAGTTAGGCGTTGATAATGACTAATAAATCGTTTTACCTGCTCAGCATTCAAAGTGTGATTAATGGAGTTGTTTTGCCCGCTAGCCGCCAATCCTTCTATCAGTTTTTGTTCCTGCAGTAATCGCCACTGATACACCACCTCAAACGACGGGGCTTGCAATACCAGTAAATCATCCAGCAGTGCAAATAGTGCCTGATAGCCTTGAGACAATTGTGCATTGACGTATGAGCGCCATACTAACTGCGCATCTTCATTTAACTCAAGAAGATTTACCGGCGCCTTAAGCGCCTTTGCCGGTTGCGCAGGGACGCCTACACACCAACCCTCAAAAATAATCACATCTACTTTGCCACAACATTTACTCCACAATTGACCTGGATGCCGATCATCACGGACTTTATCAAATCGTGGTATTTGGGTAATCTGCCCAGCTTTCTGGCTCATTAACTTTTCGATAATATTCATAGCAAGAGGAACATCGTGACTGCCGGGAACACCTCTGGTTTTCAATAATGGGTGTACTGTATGGGACAATTCGATACGCTGATCTAGCGTCAGGTAAAAGTCATCAATGCTCACCACCACACAATTCAATTGATATTGCTCGGTCAGTAAACATTTTAAAAATTCAGCCGCCGTAGATTTACCACTGCCCTGAGTGCCTTGTATGCCCAGCACATAAGCCGTGCAAGATTTTTTCTCGTGACGCTGTGCAATATTTTGGGCTAAAGGCCTGAAATATTGATCAACCCAATTTCCAAATTGTGAGGGCAAGGCATAGTGTTTAATCAGCTGTTGTATGTTTGAAGACACGGAGAACCAAATGAAATTGCAGTTTGAAAGGCATTGTGAGCTCTACTACTCTTTAAGCCAAGTATTATAGAGCCACGCTCACTCGTTATTTTCTTCCCATAAACGACCATCTTTTGCCAGCAATAAGGTGGCAGCCGCTGGGCCCCAACTGCCCGCGGCATAGGTTTCGGGTTTTAAGTCGTTATCTTGCCAATGCTGTAATATGGGATCAGCCCACTTCCAAGCGGCCATAAGCTCGTCTTCACGCAAAAATAAGGTGGGGTTATTATTAATTACATCTGTTAGTAAACGTTCGTACGCGTCTGGGATTCGCGCCTCTTCTTCGTTAGAGCTTTTTAAGCTTAAGGTCATGGGTCTAACTTGTTGATGATGCCCAATACGCTTTTCACATAATTGTAGTCGTACACCTTCGTCCGGCTGTAAGCGAAACACCAGTTTATTAGCCATGGTTTTTTTGTGCTGCATCTCGAAGATGCTATGAGGTACTTGCTTAAATTGCACCACTATCTCACACGCCCTTTTTGCCAAACGCTTACCTGTACGCAAATAAAATGGCACGCCTGCCCAGCGCCAATTATCAATTTCGACTTTCATGGCCACAAAAGTATCAGTTACTGAATGACCATCAACACCTAGTTCATCACGATATCGCTGCACCGCTTCATTGCCATTCTCGGTTTGAATAAAACCAGCTTCATACTGCCCACGCACTACATGCTCATCTATGTCAGCCCCAGTAATAGGTTTTAAATTTTTAAGTACTTTTACTTTTTCATTACGAATGGCTTGAGCATCTAAACTGGCTGGAGGTTCCATGGCCGTCATACATAATAGCTGCAACAAATGATTTTGTAACATGTCGCGTAAAGCACCTGTGCCCTCATAAAAACCAGATCGACTCTCTACGCCAATAGACTCTGAGATAGTAATCTGAATATGATCGATATATCGTTGATTCCATTGATGCTCAAACAATGAATTAGCAAAGCGTAGCGCTAATAGGTTTTGTACTGTTTCTTTACCCAGATAATGATCAATACGATAAATTTGTGATTCGCTAAAATATTCAGCCATGCACTTATTAATTAATGCACCACTTTCATAATCACTACCTATGGGTTTTTCCAAAACTATACGACTGACTTGAGTAATTAAACCACTGTGTGCAAGTTGTTTGGCTATAGTGGGGTATAGTTTACTGTGTAGAGCACAGTAAAAGATTCGCTGACGCTTAACATCCTTTAGTTTCTTTTGTAATTTCTCATAACCCAATGATTTTTCAAAATCCATATTCACAAAACTAATGTAGTCTGTGAACTCACCCCAAGTTCCCTCATTAAAAGTGACCTGCGGATCGAACTCCAACATAGCCGCCTTACACAGCGCCAACATAGCCGACTTACTTGGCACGCTACGACTAACAGTCCAAATACGGCCCTGCCTATGTAGCCGGTTGTCACAAAAAAGATGATATAAGGCCGGAATCAACTTTCGTAAAGCGAGATCACCATTTGCCCCCATCAATATTAGATCAAATGGCTCAGTGGCGTCGCTATGTGCCATAAAGACTCCTTAACTAATCTAGATCTTTAATCTATAAAGCTTAAGTATAGTCACTGACTGTAAATTGCATCACGAAAGACGGTTATTGCTGTATACCCTATCCAAAGGTCAAAACTCAAAACTCAAAATAGAATACCACCCATATGAGTATGGTAAATGCCATTTTAGCAGGGAGCACTAAATGGCCGCCTATTCCTGGGCACACCCTATTTTTTGCTCCTGCAAAAATAGGATACAGCCCATCCCTGGGCATAAAAAAACCACTCAATGAGTGGCTTTAATGGTCTTATTTGATACTTTTTTACTTCACTTCAAATAGTTTCTTATTAAAGGGCACATAAATATTAATAAAAAATACAAAGGCCACCGCACTTTCAAATAACTCACTTGAACGGCTCACATGTTTAATGACACCCTCAACAATGATAGCCACCGTTACCCAAGCCAAAACTTGATGCCAATGTGCTATGGGAACACCCATGTAATCACAAAACTGCTTAAACTTTTCACTGCGGCGATAAAGGGCAGTAAAAGCAAATAGGTAAGTAATAAGCGCTATGCCCAACACTAAACTAAAGATTATTTTGTTAACTTTTTTCCCTTCAACTACTAGGTTATGCAGGTTCGTTTCACTTTGAGCATTATTTTGTTTAAACCACTCTGAACTTTCTACGTTAAAAATTCGCTGTCCCCAAGAAATTTCTTCTCCTGCTCCAAAGAAACATACCACGGCTAAAAAACACCAAACACCGATAAAAGCAGCATTCTTATCTTTGCGCAGTACCACCACGCGGTGAACACACATAACAAACGACATGGACAACGCCAGCACCGTAAGCCATTCGTAGATACCATCTTCTCGTGCCAAGACTTTAGTAAAAGTTTCAGGTGAAATTAATGCGACTATCGCCCCAAACAATACGTACAGCGCTATAAAGGGATAAGCAATTTTTTCAATTTTGTGCATTTGATTAAACATGTTGATCATTCCCACTTCTGATTTTCAAATATATTTTTTGCGCGTATGTATTTAGTAAACTCACTAACGCAGCAATAACCGCAAAAGGGTCCAGCAAATAATTCCACAGGTTATTACTTTCATAAATATGAAAGCCATGAGCAATACAGCTTAATGTTAGCCAAAGTGCCAGCTGTTTGTAGCCTATATAAGCCGCTAATATTCCAATTGCAGCTACTCCTAACACCAAATAGTCATAATAAGCATGGCTGGCAAATCCCAAAGCATAAGGGTCAAACATACCCATGCCCAAACTGGCTGGATATAAGAGTATAGCAAACATCAAAATAAACAGATTAAAGCTAGTGTCATTTGTAGGACGCTTTACTTTTAATATAGAAAGTAGATAGGTCCCTAGCATTAAGACAGAGGCTATACTTAATTCCGTTAGTAATCCTCGAGAGAACTCTATTAACAGCCAATCTGATAGGGGCAATACTATAATGGCAGCCGATAACAAATAGGCCAAAGGCCAGTATTGCTTCCAGCGTCTTACCTGCATTAACATTAATAATACAGTCATAAGCAGTAGGCCATGAGCCATTAAACTGGAAAAAGTACTCATGACTTACTCTCCAGCCAGGCTTGGTTAAATGCTATATGCTTAATAATTTTTCGATTCCAAGTATAAAAAAGGTGATATTGCCCTTCATCTCCCTTGGCAACCCAAGGGTAGGCAAATTTTGATTCGTTCACCTCTGGTTTTTCTATTCGCTCAAAGTGATGAACCGTCTCCCAGTTGAGTCCTTTATCATCAGACACCGCCAACGCTAATGTATTGCGCCCATGTTCTTGTCCCTTGGGAGCATCGTTAAAAACCATCCAGGTTCGCCCAATATTCCCTGTAAAGGTAAATATGGCAGAACTTAGGTTATCCAGTTTGGTTGTTTCATAAGGGGTCCAGCTAATACCACCATCTTTAGTTTCTGTACGACGAACTTTTTGAACCTCTTTGCCCGTGTCACGCATAAAAGAAACAGCTTCTAACGAACTGTATGTAGCCACCGTTGGCTGAATGGTTTTATCACCCGAGCTCATACGGTATTTATCAATCACCTGTCCGTCTAAAGTAACCCGCACAATCTCTGAAAACTCACCCATCAACTCGTGATAAGCGGTGATACCAATAGAGCCGTCCTTATAAATTACAGCGTCATTTTTAACCATCGTGCTGATATTAATAAATGGGCTGGTCACTAGATGTTTAGATGGATGCCATGTTTGGCCGTCATCGTATGACGACATCATGTTAATTTGACTGGTGGCCCAACCTGCCAGTGATACCGACACATATACCAATACCAAAGGACCTTGAGGATGGCGAACTAATACTGGGTTACCGACTTTCTTTACGTAGCGATCCAGGTCATTTGACACCTGCAACCGATCCAATACTGCTTTAGGTTTTTGCCATTGCTGTTTTTTTTGATCAAACAAAGCAGAATAAATTTTAACATCCACATGCCCTTCACGGCTTCCGCCATACCACATGGCTAAAAGATTGCCGTTGGCCAAGGTAACCGCTGTGGCACTGTGCACTGTGTTCGTTAATTTTACAGACACATCAAATTGCTTGTATTGCGCCTGCTGATCTATAACAGGATGGGGCTGTGGAGTTACAAATTGTGGAGCATCAAAGCGCTGATGGTTCAGGGAGAGAAACGCTCCCACAAGCATAAGAATGGGTAAAATATGTTCTTTAATCATTAACGTCACAATGGCTCATTTAGTTAGCGGGTATTATCCTTTTGATAACTTGAAGCTGCAAGTTGGATTCGATGTTTGAAGGCTTTTGTTTCTGTTTTCGGATTTATGTACTGAATATTTGAGCAACTTTAAAAGAGCTTCTTTAGTTTCTAATTCCTTACACTCCCATCACTAACTTTCC
>JAPYOO010000185.1 GCA_029938135.1 Bermanella sp.
TTTGTTTTTTAATCTTTTTGTAATTTCCTTCTTTAGCCACCCTTAAAAATTCCTTAGCTTGGCTGCGCATATCGGTCACTTTAACCACAAATTCCTGGGTTAGCTCACCGTCTTTATCCCAAATATTATCCATGGCTCTGGATTTTCCACCCGACGTGCCGGCAGGGAATAAAATAAGCATGTCATCGCTCATGGCGGCTAAAGCTTGGGCGTGGGTGATAATGTGTTTAAGCGATAGCTTTTTCTTAATGAGTAATTTAATGGCTTTAGCGTGTTTGCCTTTGGTTTCCATAAATAGATTTCGGTAGCGCATCATGGCAGCGCGATCGTTGTCGGCGGCATACAAGGGTGGGCTAACACTCAGCCCAGTAATGCACAATAAGATGATAAGGATAAATGAAAATAGTACGTTGTGATTCAAGCTCATGCTGCCACCTAGTAGAGTGATGCAATTAATAGGGGGGTTACGTTTTAACGGTCACCGCCACCGCTTCGGTCGTGAGAGCATTTAAGGGCATAATTAATGGTGCCGCTGTAGCGTTTGTCATTCACGGATTGTGCTTGGGTTAACCAAAAGCTATTAATGCGTATGTTCATGACAACAAACGACGGATGATTATCTTCTGGGCATTCAATCGACGCCTCACCCATCGCATCTTCATTCTTGCCAGTAGCTATTTCTCGACTGAGTTTGCTGGCATCTACAAACGCTTGTTGTTCGGTACTTCTTAAGGGGGTTTGCAAGCTTTCCTCAACCACAAGTGCATGCACACTGGACACAAAGGTTGCACAAAGCATCATAATCGCAAGCAGGTGTTTCATGGTTGCTCCTTTAAAAAGTCAAATTCGTAACTATCTATTATCCATTTTAGCTTAGGTGTTTTGCCCTGTTGTGCAAGTTAAGATGGCTTTAAAGACTGTTGCTCTTATACGCTAAGGGCTTAAAAAATACGGGTTTTACCTACGGGCGAAAGCCGTCAATTTTAAAGTCTATAGTTAACCCTATGAGAGCTAAAAAACCCTGTGGGTTGCTGTGGTCATTGTTGTTCTTAACGGCTTGCAGTGAGCCTAGAAATCACCCTGCGCCCCAAGAAATGTTCTTTCAAGTGGGTTTGTTTGGCCATGGTCGAGGGGTATTGGGCGATATAGGAGTTAATGTATTTGCGTTGCCGCGGCGTTGCGATAGTTGCCACAGTACTCAAGTGTCTAGTCACGGGGAGCTGGGCACCTGTAACCGTTGTCATCAGCCAAGTTTCTTAGGGTGGAAACACACGCTTTATTCACCCTATCATGTCGATGTCTTTAGCTTTTTGGACAAATCCTACCACCAAGATCTTAGCTGCACTGAGTGCCACGCGGATGTAACGAGCGAACAAGGGTTTAAAGTCGTGTCGTGTAATCATTGTCATAATCATGGCCCATCCGACATCACCTACGCTCATGATCTTTTAGACGATTACAAGTATGCATTATATTCCAAAAACGCAGCCTGCGTTTCTTGCCATAGTAAAAGTGGTAAAAATTATTCCAAATATTACGATGTTCAATCCCATGAACTTTATTAAGTCCAGCGCGTGCATGCTAACCATTAGGGGGGCAAAAAGATGCAGCACTTAGAGCAGGATGTGGGTTTTGAGATGCTTAGTCATGCCAGCCGGGTGAAAGTATCACGTTTTACTCGGCGTATTCGGTTATTGCATTGGTACAACGCTATTTCAATTATTACCCTGTATTTTTTAGGGATTAATCAGTTAATTGAGCTCAGTAATATGGGGTTGTATAGCTTAAGTGACTGGCGGCCCATTCATTTTAATGTGGGTCTTGTTTGGATAGTGGGTTTATTGGTGCTTACGTTTATTGCCCGCACAAAACCCGCTCAACAACGCGATGTCATTGCCACCGACAAGCTTGTGGTAAAGCAGCGCATATTTTTATATGCCTCTAGTATTATTATGGCCTTAATGGCCGTCACAGGTCTGTCTTTGTATTTGTTGCGTGGGGCCAACGTGCCTGAAATGCGCAGTATTTTATTAACATTGCATGGCTTCATTGCCTTTAGTTATTTACCGGTATTAAGTTTTCACATTTACCTGGCACTGGTACAGCGAGATTCACGTCAGTCACTTTTAACCATGGTGACGGATGTGCGCCTTAAATACCTAATCCACAATAATATCCCTAATTTACGTTGTTTATTAACCGACAACGAAGGTGTATTGCTTATTCAGGGGGGGGTCAGTGAAATAAGTTTATTGGGGTTTCAGATAAAAATTAAAGCGGGCCACTGGCAACAACAAGTGAAGCTTAATGACTTAACAGGCGTTGAGTTTTTACACCCCGATTTAGACGAACCCTTACACCTTAAAGTTAGGGTGCTACATAGCCACCCTGCGGGAGATGAGTTAAAGGTGGAGTTAAAATTTAGGTCCTCATTGCAATTGACGGCCGAATTACTGTTAAGTCGGGCACTATTTTTCAGGGCACTTTTTTTAGCCCGACGTACTCACCCCAGATTATCGTGTAATTTACCGGTGGAATTAGTCCATGACGGTAATCCCTTAGTAGGGCTAGTGGTGGATTTTTGCAAAGGTGGCATGGGTTTTGTGATCCCAATAAGCCTGAAAAAAGGCAGCTCCATTCAGGTTAAAATTAAACTGTCTAATCCCCAGCTATCTTTACAGTTAAGCGGCAAAATCCTGGTTAAAGAATCAATAACCGCTAACGACTGGTGTTATGGTTTAAGTTTTAACCGGCTTAGCCGTAGTCAAAAAATTGAAGTGCTCGAAGTGTTGATGCACCTGCGTATTCAGCGGCGTTTAAAAGAACTCAACTTTAGTCTTTAACCAATGACGTAAAGGTTAAAAGTCAAAATAGACAAGTTGTTTACATCAACACGTTACCCCCTTTTACAATTCATACATATTAAAGGGGTTTTGATATAGCAATTGGCTATTAAGTTGAGCTGTACAGTATTTGATCTATTAGGCGCGGCATCTACACTGAATGAACAATGCTCTAACAAAATCCTCCATAGGCTTGAAGTTTTCCATAGATATAGGGAAGAGCTCATGAAAATTGCTTTTTATTGTTTAGGTCTTTTTTGCCTGTTGTTATGCGCGCCGTCCACCTTTGCAGAAGACACTACGCCCAGTGTGAACGTTTATGGTCGCTTACATTTTATCTTGGCCAATGTGAAAGATAAAAATACCTCTATCAATACGGCCGGGCACCGCATTGGCTTAAAAGGCGAAGGGAAGTTAAGCAATGGCCTTGGCTACTTTTATAAGCTAGAGACAGAGTACAGTAACGACAATAACTTTGGCAGAAAAGATGGCATTGGCGGCAATAGCCAATCAGCCAGTGCTATTTCTGGAACGGATTTAGCGGATGTTAAAGTACGGCATTCTAATGTGGGCATTAAAGGGCGTAAAGGCAGTGTCTCGGTGGGTAGGCAGGGCAGCCCTATGACGGGAACTTATATGGCCAATGTATTTGAAGCTAACTCTGGCGCATACCTGCAAACCCCTTATCGTATTGGCCATTCCATTGTCTTTAAATCGAAAAATTTTTCAGGGACTAAAGCGTATCTGGGAGCGGTTTTAGAAGGCGGGGTAAGTGATGATACCAACGAGCAAAATCTAAATGCGATAATTTTAGGCGGCAGTTACTCAACGGGGGATTTTCATGTGGACCTTGGTTTTTTTAACGCCGACTATGATTTAAAGAGCCCTGATGATGTGCTTACTCTTTTAGACGATGAATCTACCAATACCAAAACAAAATTTAGTAACTGGTCGTTAGGCATGTCGTATTCCATGCGCGAAATATACTTAGGGGTTAATCTAGAAAGCTCCAGTGAAGAGGTCGATGGCGCCAAAACGAATACGGATGTAATAGAGCTCGCGTTTACCTACACCTTTGAAACAGTAGTTTACGGTTTTGGTTATGGCAGTGCCGATGAGGGCGGTGTTAAAAAGAATCGTTTTTTAATGGGTGCTTATGTAAACCTGGGTGGCAACAACGACTGGTACATAGAAACCGGACAATATAATGAAGATGATGGTCGTGGTGATAATTTAGTGACGGGTTATCGAATTAAATTTTAGGGCATAAGGTTTTTCTTTAAAGCTTATGAATAACAGATACAAAAACGGCGAACCAATGTTCGCCGTTTTTAATTTGACTTATCTAAATAAAAGCTCCGCTATTTAGTCAAAACTACTTAGTCCATACCGTTAAGCCGGTAAGGTCTTTATTGCTTTTAAGGAAGAAACGAGCAAGCAGGTAGGTTAATACAAACATAATAACATTGCCCACAAACCCAGTGTAATACAGATCAAAAGGTACACTTAGGCTGTCGGGCATTAATCCGTTTTTACTTAAGACCGTCCATGATGTGAATACCATAGTGGCCACTAATCCTGCCCAAGCGGCGCGTGCATCCCCTTGTTTGGTAAAGAAGCCAATTAAATACAAACCTAATAAACCGCCGCCTAAAACAGAGCTTAAAATAGTGGCGGTGTCTTGTAAGGTTTTAGTCTCAGCATTGGCCAAATAAACGGCACCGCCAATCATTAATACGGCACTGACGGCCGCGATAACCCAAGCGGCTTTTAAATAATGTTTGTCATCAAGGCCAGGTCTTAAGTGGCGACGATAAATATCCACCACCGACACGGTAGAAATAGCATTAATGCTGCTGTCTAAAGACGACATGGCTGCAGCCAAGGCCGAGGCTATCACTAGTCCTGCAACGCCCGCTGGCAAATGATTATTAATAAAGTACGGTAAAATTTGCTCAGGGGCACGAGTACCGTCTAGCATTTCTTGCGGAGCGACGGCTGGGAATTGTTGGAAAAATACAAATAGTGCGGTGCCTAAAAACATGTAAAAAGCCCAAATAGGCAAAGAACTTAATACGGCCACTAACATGGCTTTACGAGCTTCATAGGTAGACTTAGAGGCACAGTAGCGCTGCACTGTATTTTGATTAGAGCTGTATTCGGTTAACCACGCGATTAAACCAATGAACAACATCATACTGATGGTTTTTTCATCAAAACGAATTTCCCAGCCCATGGCATTTAGGTTGCCATTTTCTAACACACTAAAACTAAGCTTGTTAAATTCATCGGCGACACTAAAAATTTGTCCCATTCCGCCGGGTAGGGCGTCCACAATCACCCATAAACACAAGATGCCGCCCAGTACTAATACAATAGTTTGCATTACGTCCGTCCAAATAACCGCATCTATACCGCCTACAATGGTATACACCGCCACAAAGACACCGCCAATAATAATGCACCAGGTAGCGCTTAAACCGGTGAGCTCTTGCAATAATAAAGACAGTAAAAACAGAATTAAGCTCACACGTACTATTTGCGCAATGATAAAGGCAACTGCACCATAAACACGAATAGAGGGGCCAAAGCGGTCTTCTAAATATTCATAAGCGGAGGTGACTTTACCGCGGCGAAAAAACGGCAAGAAAAAATAGGCGGCAAATAAAATCGCTAAAGGCAACATTAAATTAGGCACAAAGCGAATCCAAGAGGTTTTAAAAGCGTCACCAGGATAGGCCAAAAAGGTAATAGAGCTGATGGAGGTGCCCACTAAACTTAAACCAATTATCCAGCCCGAGAACGAACGTCCGCCGACAAAATATTCTTCGGTGTTGGTATTTTTACGGGAGCAATAGAAGCCAATGCCGGTAATCAGCAGTAAATAAGCCACCAATGCGGCGATATCCAATGGGTGTAGAGACACAGACGTTACCTTTGTATTTTTTATTTGCAGGGATATTAACAGGTTTAATGGTATTAAGCAGGCGTGTACTGAGGGGGGCACTCTACGAGATCAAGCTCACCCCGTGAGCGATCTGTATAGATCGGGCAGGGGCTGCCCTCGTAAAATTCCAAACAAGGCTACATGGAGGTATTTACGCCGATTTTTGGAATAAATACCCAGTAATGGGTCGGTTTATAATACCTGCTAAATAGTTGCAGCAGTTTTTGGTTTAGGCGCTAGGCTAAAGGTATAAACCCGCTTTAAAACACCAAAATACTGTGTGGCAAAAGAGCCGGTATTATAAGGAATATCATATTTTTTGCAGACCGTTTGAACCTGCTTAGATATTTGCAAGTAACGCCAAGCTGGCACGTCAGGAAACAAGTGGTGCTCAATTTGGCAGCTTAAATGCCCCGTTAAAATATGCATCCAGCGCGGGCCGGTAAAGTTAGACGATCCCAATATTTGTCGGTAATACCATTGTCCCTGACTTTCATTTTCACATTCCGACATTTTAAATACTTGAATATCTTCGGTGAAGTGTCCGCAAAAAATAACGCTGGAGGTCCATAAATCACGCAGCATATTGGCGCAAAAATTCCCCAGCATCACGGGTATTAACATCGGCCAGTAAATCAGTGGGAAAAACACATAATCTTTAAATAATTGGCGAGCACCCTTGCTAAAAAAAGCGTTACGCAGCGCTTTACGGCTAATTGGCAGCGAACTGGTTTTTTTACGTTTACCAAAAAATATACGTTCCCCCGCCAATTCGTGATACGCAACGCCCCATTGAAACATCATGCTAAAGACCACAAATATAGGAACCTGCCAGCGATTTTTAGGTTTCCAGCGAGTGTCATCACTTAAACGTAATAAACCATAACCAAAGTCACGGTCTTTACCGAGTATGTTGGTATATGTGTGGTGCTCGTAGTTGTGATAGCGCTTCCAAGAGTCACTGTCGCCGGCGTGGTCCCACTCAAATTGGCGGCTATTAATATTAGGGTCATTCATCCAGTCGTACTGGCCGTGTTTAACGTTATGGCCAATTTCCATGTTGTCTAAAATTTTGGCCAGCGCCAACAATAAAATTCCCGCCACCCATAACACCGGATTAAGAAACCCCAATACCATCGTAACGCGGCCGGCTATTTCACTGCCACGCT
>JAPYOO010000186.1:0-1456 GCA_029938135.1 Bermanella sp.
CTGGCATCAGCTTGTTCTAATCAACCACAAGTACAACAAACGCAAGTACCTATTGAATTGGAAAAAGTTGAAATACAACGTGAGCCGCATTGGCAATTATCTTATTTTAATGAACCAATATTTAATAGTAAAGTTGCGGTATTAGAAGCAGGTAGTAAACATAAGCCTCCTATCATTTTGATTCATGGGCTTGGCAAATCAGGTATGAAAGATTGGTTTAGTGTTATACCTACTCTTGAAAAAAATTATCATGTGATAGCCATGGATCTACCGGGTTTTGGTCTTTCTTCGGCTTCAAAAGGACGCTTTCTTCCAACTAATTATGCTCGCGTGATTGCCTCAATTAACAAGAAATATGGTAATGATAAAGCGATTGTTGTTGGTCACTCGATGGGGGGCGCAGTCGCTTTACGTTTCACCGAGCTATATCCAGATTCAGTTAAAAGACTAATTTTAGTGGATGTTGCCGGATTATTAGAAAAGTCGGCATTTATTAAGCACATCGCATCTTTTGAGTTTGGTGATGAGATATCGGCACCGATGAAATGGTTAATCGAAGGGGCAAATACATTTAGTTCATCAATGGTAGAAGCCGGTACTAAAAGCACTTTGATAAGCGACTTTTTACAAAGTAATGATTATGCATGGAATTGGGTCGTGTCTGACTCAAGTAATATGAATGCGGCGTTAAGTTTGGTTGAAGAGGACTTTAATCAAGCAATTATTCAGGTTGCTGTACCGGTTAATATTATTTGGGGTGATAAAGATAGCGTAGCACCACTTCGCACCGGTAAAGTGCTTAATAAGAAAATGAGCAATGCACACTTCCAGGTGATTAAAGGGGCAGGGCATGTACCCATGATAAGTAATCATGCCCAGTTTATGGGTGCCTTAGATATTGCTCTCAACAAACCAATCACAAATAAATATACCTTACCCAGTACCGGGCAAAGCCAAGGTGCTTTAAGCTGTAAGGGGGAGAGTCATAAAACCTATTCTGGCCATTACGATGAAATTATAATTGAAAGTTGTGACAATATTCGATTGATAAATATCAGTACAGATCGCTTGATAATTAAAGGCTCTGTAGTGGATATTGAAAACTTCAGTTTTTCCGATAAAGACAATTGGATAGAATTTAATGGATCGGTTGTTACTATCACTAATGCTGATATAACTGGGCATAACACAATGGTGTTCAATGGTAGTCGTGTGGATATGGCAGGAGTTTCTATTAAGGCTACAGGAGATGCGGTGATGATAGGTCAAGGGTCACGAATATCAGCCTCCTTCTGTGATATTAATAGTCCTAAATATACTGGGGTGGTACATGGGGCTTTTTATCTTACTAATCAGCCATTGATAGAACTATAATTTTTGTCGCGGTGTCCAGGCGCGAGGCTCAGCTCTTGCGTTTACCCTTAAATGCACAAAACACTCTCTTAGAGCCTTTGTT
>JAPYOO010000186.1:1556-6942 GCA_029938135.1 Bermanella sp.
CTAGTGCAGTGAGCTTTTAGTGTGTTTGGTGTTGTCTTTGTCATAGCTCCATATTAACAATGATGTTTCCCCTGTTTATTTTCCGGTTAGTTTCTCCCGTTGATTTCAGCGCAGTTTTTCAAAGTTGGCAATAAACGGCTAGGCCCTGTCCATATATAATATTGACAAAGTATATAACTATCATGGGATATTTTTAAAAGTATATGGATTTTAATATGACCATTTATTTTTAATTTTTTGTCCTGAATAGGTATGTGTTTGGCCGCTTCTGGGGTAGAGCCAAACTTTTTTAGGCATATACTCAAGAGCAGAACAAGTCCGCTCTCACTTGGGTTTGTTTGTGAATTATAAAAACAACAATAATCAAACGAGTTAAACCCATGAGAAAAAAATCGCTATTCACGTTTCTGAGCGCCGTCTTGGCCATCGGTTTATCTTTTTCAGGCAGTGTTAGTGCCGACGCCATAGATGCCTTTAATGACAGTTGGCAGGGTAAGGCATTGGACTTACAGCGTGGCTTAGATAACAACGCTCCCATAAAAGACAATAATATTCTGGGTACTCATAATACGTATAACTCAGAGGTGTACCGCGCCTGTAATTTTTCTGTGGGTTGTCGGTATTTAGATCCACAACAAAAGTACTCCATAAAAGATCAGTTGCGTATGGGCGCCCGCTTCATTGAACTGGATGTGCATTGGACCGCCAAAATGGAGAGCCTGTTCTCTTACCCAAAACGTTTACTCTTGTGTCATGGGGTGTGTAGCCTAAATGACAAATATGCAACAGAAGGCTTTAATGAAATAAAAGACTGGTTAAATGATAGCGGCAATAGTGATGAGGTTATTATTCTTTATATTGAAGATGCCTCCGACGGCCATCACAGTGATTTGTATAATCAACTAAACGATAGATTTGGTGCAAAAATTTATGCCAGTGGCGGTTGTGGCAGTATTCCAGACAGCCTTACTAAGGCTCAGGTATTGGCGGCGGGCAAACAGGTTATCTTGTGGAAAGACGGCGGTTGTTCCAGTAACAATAGTATGGCCAACCAAGCTTTTACCGGACTGGGTAATGTGGGGCGAATTTGGGAAGACGCCACCACATTAGGCAGCATTGCCGAACTATTTGATGGTGGCATAGACAGCATAACCGCCAGTGAAGTGCGCGAAGGTTTTGCCACAGGCGCGAACATTATTAACCTAGATGACTTGGTTATGGATGATGGCCGCATTGAAGCGGCGATTTGGAGCTGGAATGTAAACGAACCCAATAATGCCAGCAACGAAGATTGTGCAGCACAAACCGGCAGTGGTCGCTGGAACGATGCCAACTGTAATAACAACTATGCCTATGCCTGTGAAGACCGCAATGGTAACTGGGCTGTACCTAACGCCACCACGGGCACTTGGAGCAATGGTGACACTGTCTGTGCTGACTTGGGCGGAAGTTTCCAGTTTAGTGTACCCACCAACAGCCAAGCCAATCAAGTCTTAAAGGCCGCTAAAGAGGCCGAGGGTTATGACACTGTATGGTTAAACTATGATGATCGCAGTACGGAAGGTGACTGGGCTGGTGTGCAGTTGGATATTTTTGTGGATCAACAAAATTTGGCATTTAAGTCAGCCCACAATAAATACCTAGTGGCAGAAAACAATGGCGGTGGCGATGTAAATGCCAATCGTTCGGCCATAGGTTCATGGGAGACGTTTAATATGCAACTGCTCTCTGCGGGTAGCTGCATTACCCACGGAAGCCAAATCGCTGTGTCTAGCCAAGCGGGTTATTATTTACGTGCCGGCAGTGGCGGGGATTTAGATGCCAAGGCCAGTGCCATTGGTTCTTGGGAAAGGTTTACTTTAATTAATCACTCAAGTACTAGCAGTTGCTTGCTTAGTGGACAGGTTATTTCCTTGCAGAGCGTGCATAACCAGTATGTGGTGGCCGAAAGTGATGGCAACGCCAATGCAAACCGCAGTGCCATAGGCAGCTGGGAAAAATTCACGGTTAAATTTTAATCACTAGGCGAGGGCAGAGGCTGTAAGTTTTGCCTTTGTCATCGTTTCTGTGGTGGCAGCTACAGTAGTTTCTATGTATAGCGGTCTGAATTAGGGCGGTTAATTAAAGGGCGATATTAAAAGTTAAGCTGTGCGCTCAACTGTACACGGGTTTTATGGGTGTAGACGTTTTCTTGCGATAAATAACTGTCGTCAGATATATCGCTCTGCGCCGACATCGCTAACTCTACGTCATATTGGTATAGGTTTATTATATTTGCGATACGCATATCAATTCGTTTTAATTTTTTTGGCTCAGTACTTAACGAATTTAAGCTATCAACCAAAATATAACTTAAGCTTGAATTAATATTGTTAGGCCATTGCTGCAACCAAAGGAGGGTTGATGTTATTTTTGCATAGGCATTCATAACAGTATTATCATTTAGTTGGTTGACTGATTCGCCACTTGGATATGGGTTGTCTATTGTCACATCTACATACGCAGCATTCCAACGAAACTGAGTACCCTTAAACGGCTTTAGGCTTATTTGCCATTCAATGCCTTCAAAGTCTACCGCCAGGTTATTAAATGTATTAATGGCAGCGATATCCAATGATTGAAAATACACATCCGTTAACGACTCTTTAAACAAACGCACATCTAATTCGCTGTCCATAAACCTCAGGCGGCCATAATAACCAATCTCTATAGACTCTATGTATTGATGGTCAAGATTTTGAGCGCCTTGTGCGGATTGAAAAAATGTAGTGCCGTTCAAGTCAGTATTGGGCTGGGGGTTTTCTAGAGTTAAACTCCAATCTGCCTGCTGTTCAAATAAATCGGGGCTGCGCACCGAATCACTGTATACAAAACGCATAGACTGGCTTGGGTTTAATTTATAGTTAAGCGCAAACCTGGGGGCAAATACATTATCCAAATCGGTTTCTTGTTCGTACATCGCGCCGTAGTGCACACTTAAATCAGCTGATGCTTGCCAAGTCGCACTGCCAAATACACGGTGAGTATCGCTAGTGTATTTACCGCCATAGTACGTTTGTGAATCTACGGTGTCTCTGCGAAAGCTCATACCACTAACCAGCGTTAACGCAGGGCTATAAACATACGTATCTTGTACTTCCACATCAAAGCGCATTTCATCCACGTTTACGTTTAGTTCTCCTGCTACTCCTGTAGCGGCACCTGCAAATCCTGGGTAACGTGCAGCCAAGGATGTAAATAAATCTATCTCCTCTTGGCTTGTTAAGTGTGATGTTGGATCTGTAAATTCAGCTAAAGCATTTGCAGCAGCCGGATTTAACATATGTAGCTGACGAAGGTCGTCATCTAAGTACATAACCGGCACGCCATCTATTTTTACGGCCTGCTTGCTTGAAAATTTCGTGGTATAGGACTTCACCTGAAGCTGATGTTGATTACTTAAATCTTTAACCCAGTTAGCGGATAGCTCTAAACGCTCTGTTTTCACTTTATTTTGGTTAGTTTGTTCGTCTAGCTGCTCAATCAATTCCTTCTCACTTTGCATGTATACAAACGCAGTGGTTAATTCAGATTGATTTAATGCAGTCACCGCATCAACGTTGGCAAACTGAACGCGGCGAGCATTGGTGTTGGGATTGTTAATAGGGCTGGCGCCTTCTGCATTTTCGATAAACGGGCCAAAGCGATCGTTCGTTTTTTGCACAAACGAGGCGCGATAATCACTATTGCCAAACTGTCCGCCGTATCGTAAATAAACATCTTCTTCGCCGTTATCACCGGATTTAAGTTTCACACTGCTGCCATAGGTATCTGCAGGGTGCTTGGTTAAAATATTAATCACCGCTTGAAATGAATTAGCACCGTAGGTTGCGGCATTAGGTCCGCGCACCACTTCTATGCGTCGTATGTCTTCAATGGCTACTGGGATCTCAAACCAACTAACGGCTGCCAAACCTGAGTGGTACATTGAACGGCCATTGAGCAATACTTGCAGGTTTTTGGGCAGAGTATTAGAGCCGCCATGATAATGAACCGAGTCCGAGTTATTCGCGTTTTCAGGGGCGATGATCATGCCCGGAACATAACGTAAAAGATCGATAATGGATTGCACACCCAGTTGTTTAATTAGGTCAGCATCAATAATGGTGACACTGGCAGGTACATCGGCGTGGTGTTGTTGGATACGGGTGGCAGTAAGTACCACAGGCACATCAAATTCATTGAACTCAGGCAGGTCACCAATAGCGTTACCTGACAGCTCTGATGTGTCTACATCCAAGGAAAATGCATGAAAACTAAGAAGTAAGCCCAATACCCCGATTTTCGTAAATTTATTCATAAGACAAACTATCATTTAACAGCCGGTAATTGTGCCAGAAGTCAGGCAAACAACCTAGGTTAAATGGGGCGCGAGGGCCAAGTTTATAGAGACGGCTAACAATATCGTTAAAATGATATGTTAATATCTATCCCGATATTTTTAAAAAAGGGAATTAACCTCTATGAATCGTCACGTAATTAGAAATTTAATACAATTAATTGCCATTTTTATAACGTGTAACGCGGTGCAAGCAGCGCCAAATTCTATGTGGGGGGAGAAATCAGTTACAGCTGCCTATGCGTTTTTAGAGGCTGTTGCAAATAGAGATATTGATGCCGCACACAGCATGCTTGATGAAACATTTACAGTAGATCAAGGTACCAGCAACTCATTTAAAAATATCACGGACAAAAAAATATTTACGGCACATTTTAATCGAATATTTAATGATGATTTTATTAAAGTGCTAAAGAATAATTTAAAAAAAGAACTTCACTCCTCTGGCCCTTCGTGGTATGGGCGTTCAGAATGGTACGTCAAAATTAATCAAGGTAATGGTTCGCAGTGGTACTCAGTTGTGTTTAACGAAAGCGCCCGCCCAATTAAGCTTAGTAACTCCACAATTATAGCGCCAAGCTTTAACTGCCTACTTGCACGATCTAAAACAGAAAAAATACTATGCAATAATCTAACTCTTTCAAAATTTGATGTGGCTGTTTCAAGTTCTTATGCTGACGCTAAAAAGTACCTTACTGGAAATGAGTATAATTCCCTTCAAGGTAAACAGCGTAAATTTAATAAAAGTAGAAATAAATGTTCTGCAGATATTAATTGCTTAACAACAGCCCTAACAGATAGAAATGAAGAAATCCAAAAACTAATAGACAATGAATATAATAATAGTGTTAAAAGTTTTGACGGTATTGAAGAGGTCACGGGGACATGGAATAATGAAAAGTGGATGGCTTCCGGAAATTGCTCAAGCGATAGCGACCTTAAATCAAAGGAAAATACACTGCTAGAAATAAGGTATAAACACCCTTATATAATTATGTCTAAACATGA
>JAPYOO010000584.1 GCA_029938135.1 Bermanella sp.
TACGCCCTTATTCGGATATGGTTATGGCCATTATTGATGCACAAGATGTTTGCAAATCCCTTACTCTGGCAGATCAAAGCTTAGATATTCTCGTTCGTTTAAACCTTAAAGTCCAAGCGGGTGAATCCTTGGCGATAGTGGGTAAGAGTGGTTCGGGTAAATCCACCTTACTCAGCTTGCTGGCGGGTTTGGATTCGGTGAGTTCTGGCCATATTTTTCTACAAGGTAAAGACCTAAGCATTATGGATGAAGATGGTCGTGCGTCGGTGCGCAAGGATCACGTGGGTTTTATCTTTCAGAATTTTCAATTACTGCCGCATTTAAGTGCCTTGGATAATGTGATGTTGCCGCTGGAGTTAAATTTTTCCAGTGATGCCCGTAATAAAGCCATTGATTGGTTGCAAAAAGTGGGTTTAAAAGAGCGCTTAGATCACCAGCCCAATCAACTCAGTGGTGGTGAGCAGCAAAGGGTGGCCATAGCGCGCGCTTTCGCCTGTGAACCGGATATTTTATTTGCCGATGAACCCACCGGTAATTTAGATGAACACACTGGGCAAACTATTATTGATCTGTTGTTTGAACTTAATACACAGCAAAATATTACGCTGATTTTAGTGACCCATGACGATGACCTTGCCAAACAATGCGAGCGCCAAGTGCACTTAGAGGATGGTGTCTTAAGTGAGCGGACGGCGATAGCATGAAACATCTGCAAATATTTTTATTGGCAGTTAAACACTGGCGTAATGATTTACGCAGTAATGAAAAACGCTTATTAGTACTGGCGACGTTATTAGCCGCCGTTAGTATGAGCATGATCTCAAGTTTTAGTGATCGTTTATCACGCACTATGCAATATCGTGCCAGCGAACTCATTGCCGCTGACATGACTCTTTTTAGTACTCGTAAAATCAATGAGGAATTTTCAATAAAAGCACAAGGCTTAGGTTTAAAGCACTCGCAAGCATTAGGCTTTTCTACTATGGCCTTCGCTAACGAGCAACTGCAATTGGTACGGGTGCGTGCCGTACAAAAGAATTACCCGCTGAAAGGCTATAACCAATTGTCCAGTGAGTTTTATGGCAAAGGGGAATTCGTAAAAGCCGCGCCTGCGTCAGGTAAAGTATGGGCAGAAGAGCGAGTATTACAAAAACTTAATGCCAATATTGGAGATGCCATTGAAATTGGCGAGAGTGTTTTTCAAATAGAAAAAATCTTACAGCAAGATGCCGACCGAAGTGGCAGTCTATTTAGCCCATTTGGTCGTTTACTCATGTCTATGGATGATGTCAAAAAAAC
>JAPYOO010000585.1 GCA_029938135.1 Bermanella sp.
GCGCTGGAAAAATCACCGCCAGATGACTATAATTCTGGGTTTGATCTGCGCATCCAAAATAATACAGGGTATCTATGGCCGCCACAAAACAGTCCCGCCTGAAAGAGCTCATTGCCAAAGGTAAAGAGCAGGGTTACCTAACGTATGCCCAGGTAAACGATCACCTGCCGGATGACATCGCCACACCAGAACAAGTGGAAGATATCATACGCATGATCAACGATATCGGTATCTCGGTGTCTGAATCAGCGCCCGATGCCGACACCCTATTAATGGGCGACAGCTCTACCGATGAAGCCGCTTCTGAAGAAGCCGCCGCTGCCCTTGCCGCTGTAGATAGTGACGTAGGTCGTACTACCGATCCTGTGCGTATGTACATGCGTGAAATGGGTACCGTAGAGCTTTTGACCCGTGAAGGCGAAATTGTAATCGCTAAGCGTATCGAAGAAGGCATACGCGAAGTAATGGCCGCCCTATCTTACTACCCAGATTCAGTGCAAGGCGTGCTAGATGCGATTGCCGAATCAATGGCTGACGAAGAAGTTAACCGTTTGGGTGATGTATTTAACGGTTTCATCGATCCAAGTGACGATGATCCTGTTCCGGCAACCCCTATCTCGGCTAATAAGCCAGAAGAGAAAAAAGCCGAAGACGGTAAAGACGGCGACAAAAAAGAAGGTGATGCCGCCGATACGACCGATGACGATGATGACGATGCCCCTACCGGACCCGATCCAGTAGAAGTAAAACGTCGCATGGCCGAAATTGGTGTACAGCTTGCTAAGTCTTTAAAGACCATTGAAAAATACGGTCGCGGCACCAAGCAAGTGGATAAAGAACAAACAGCATTGGCTGAATTGTTTGCCCCTATTAAGTTATCGCCAAAGTACTTTGACCAACTAGTTGGCAACGCTCGCGATAACCTTGACCACATACGTGCTCAAGAACGTACTATCATGATGCTGTGTACTCGTAAGAGTAAAATGCCTCGTAAAGAATTCATTAAGTCCTACCAGGGCAGTGAAGGCAAAGCCGATTGGGCTCAGGGCGTTGTAGACAGTGGTAAAGAATATTCAAGCAAAGTGTCTATGCACTTGTTTGACCTAAACCGCGCACAAAAGAAAATTCGTAACGTGTCTATTCGTGTAGGCCTACCGATTCCCGACGTTAAAGATATTAACCGTCGTGTTTCTATTGGTGAAGCTCGTGCCCGTCGCGCCAAGAAAGAAATGGTAGAAGCTAACCTGCGTTTGGTTATCTCTATTGCTAAAAAATACACCAACCGTGGTTTGCAGT
>JAPYOO010000187.1 GCA_029938135.1 Bermanella sp.
ATATGGCAGCCAGAGCTGCAATGGTCAGGACTTTTTTCATTTTTATCTTCCTAAAAGATTTTTATTCGTAATGCACACGCTATCACGGCTTACGTCAACATCCAAATATTATCCCCTTTAGACACTATAAAGCAGGGATAAATTCACAAAACTACATATTTACAACAAAATAAATTTATTTTATTTCCAGCCAATCAAAACCAGTAGCTTGATCAGCGACTACAACCGTGCCCGAATAATCACACAGATTTTCATTAATACTTTGTAAAGCCAGTTCAACCGAATTATTTTGACCACTAATATGGGTTGCCACAATATGCTGCAAGCTCTCACAATTAACCAAGCTTAAAAACTCTCCCGCCTGAACATTATTTAAATGACCAAAGTCCCCCGCCACTCGCACCTTTAGCTTTGGCGGATATGGGCCGAAACTCAACATTTTCACATCATGATTCGTTTCAAGCATTAGGGCATGGCAAGACTGGTACTGTTTAATAATATGAGGAGTGAAACTGCCTAGATCGGTAAGAATACCAAACTTTAATTTACCATCCGACACCACAAACTGAGTGGGCTCACGGGCATCATGAGGCACCACCACAGGGGTTACTGTTAAGTCACCCACCACAAACGATTCATGACTGTCGATAACTTTAAGACTGGGGATTTTTCCCAACCCCTCATGCTGAGCAGTGCCATGTGACACATACACTGGGATTCGGTATTTACGCGCTAACGGTCCAACCCCTTTTATGTGATCACCATGTTCATGGGTCACTAGGATTGCGGTTAACTGAAGAGGGGTTAAACCTTTTTGTGCAAGACGAAACTCTATATCTTTCAAACTAAAACCATCATCAATTAAGATAATGGTTTCGTTTTTTTGGATTAGGGTGCCATTGCCTTTACTGCCACTACCGATACTGCAAAATCGCACCAACACAAACCCTTTATAGTTTTTCTTTAATTCTAGCCAACAGATCCTGCGCCTGCTGATCTTCAGCCAAGCTTTCAAGGTCTTTATGAACTGCTATATATACACCACTGCGAGCACGATTAACCTTAACTTGAAGAGGCAGCTTTTCAACCTCGGCTTTAGAGCCAAATAGCGACGCCCAAAAACTAGGCTCAACCTCAACGCCCTCTTCAGCCAGCTCAATATAGTACGTGCCAATACTTCGATTTAAGTCTGAAACATCTATATCCGCCGCCTTAAGAGAATCCCCCACCGCAGACCATGCTCGAGCAAACGGCACATTCAATCTTAAAATTGGCGTGCCATTACCGTCTTTTAGTAAGTTAGCCTCCAACTCTTGATCTTGCAGATCCGTTAATTGAGTGCTTTCTTGCTCTTCAGGTACTATCAGCGCTTTAGGGCGTGGCAGACTAAATTCTTCAGGAAGCGATTTCAGCTTTACCTCAGGAATGGTTAATTGAGGCGTAAGATTTACCGATGCCACCGATTTAGGCACCTTTATGTTGGGCTGCACTTCACTTTGTAAATAGTCGTTATCGTGATCATTGACCAACCAACTACAACCACCCATGGAAAACATCAGAACAAATAAGCCAATTAATCGCATAGGCACTCCAATTATTATTTTTAATGATTTTAAGTGGGCGTATGGAGCTTAATATCTAGCACCATACACACAAACACACTTAAACTAGCTTGAACTGAGACAACACATTGCGCAAAGGTTCACGTAACTCTAGGCTAAGCGGTGTTAATGGCAACCGGATACCCGCACCCATCAAACCCATTTCATGCATCGCCCACTTCACAGGAATGGGGTTGGATTCTACAAACATCGCTTTATGCAGAGGCATCAACTCATCGTTCAAAGCACGAGCTTGCTCAACTTGACCATCCAACGCCAATGCGCAAAGTTTATGCATCGCAGCCGGCGCAATATTAGCCGTTACGGAAATATTTCCCTTGCCGCCCGCCAAAATTAATTCACATGCGGTTTCATCATCGCCTGAGTACACGGCCATTCGGTCACCTACTCGCGCAATAATATCTGCAGCGCGCTCAATATCCCCGGTTGCTTCTTTGATCGCGACAATATTGTCAAACTCAGCCAAACGCTCAACCGTCTCAGGCAACATATCAACCGCCGTGCGGCCAGGAACATTGTATAAAATTTGATCGATAGAGCAGCCTTCAGACAAAGCCTTATGATGTAAATACAAACCCTCTTGAGTTGGCTTGTTGTAATAAGGCGTTACCAACAATACCGCATCAACGCCAAGCTTCTGTGCTTGCTGCGTTAAATAAATAGCTTCGGTAGTAGAATTGGCACCGGTTCCAGCGATAACAGGAATACGACCTGCAACCCACTCAACCACTTTGGCCACGACTTCAAGATGCTCATCATCACTTAATGTGGCTGACTCACCCGACGTGCCCATGGCAACAATTGAGTCAGTGCCCTGGTCGACATGCATCTCAACCAGCTTTTTCAATGCGGCCCAATCCACTGCGCCTGAAATTTCCATTGGTGTCGCTAAAGCTACGATGCTGCCGGTGATCATTTACCCATCTCCGAGATGATAAAAAAATTAGATCGCAATGGTACTGAGCGAACCTCTATGTGGCAAGGCCCGCCATTAACGAAAAGAACAAATGTACAATTAAACGTCCATTTCTCGCTCAATATGCGCCGCTTTGACCCCTTTAGGCCAGGATGTTAACACCGCATTAAAAAGCGTAGCCAAAGGAATGGCAAAAAACACCCCCCACAACCCCCACAATCCACCAAATACCAAAACCGCTAAAATAATCACTACAGGGTGAAGGTTAACCGCCTCTGAAAATAATAGAGGCACCAACACATTCCCATCCAAAGCCTGGATAATGAAATACACCGCTACCAAATAGTAAAAATCTGAACCTACCCCCCATTGAAAATAGGCAATCAATACCACGGGCACCGTGACAACCGCCGCCCCTATATATGGGATAACCACTGACAAACCTACGATAATAGCTAAAAGCGCGGCATAATTAAGCCCCATAATAGCGAATGCCACATAGGTGACAGATCCCGCTGCTAGGATTTCGACCACCTTACCGCGAATATAGTTGGCGAACTGCTGATCCATTTCCGACCATACCTCACCAATCAACTCGCGCTTTGCAGGTAATAGCGAAACCCACCAACGAACCATCATGGCTCCATCCTTTAAGAAGAAAAAAACCAATAACGGCACTAAAACCATATAAATAAGTATGGCAACCACGTTGGGTAACTTAGACAAAGAAAAAGATAAGGCGCGCTGACCAAAGTGCCCCACTTCCTCACCCACGCTAGCGGCTAATGTTTGAATCTGTTCTGCGCTAAATAACTGCGGGTAACGCTCTGGCAAAATAATCATTAATTGCTGAGCTTTATCCAGCATTTTTGGCAACTCACCAAATAATTGAGTCACCTGCCCCCAAACCGCTGGAAATATAATTAAAAACATAGCTAGGCAGGCCACAATAAAGCCAATAAATACAATGATCGTCGCCCACACATGGGTGAGACCCCGTCGCTTTAAGGCCATTAAGGGCACCTGCAGCAAATAAGCGACGATTACACTGGCGATAGCGGGCGCTAAAATACTGCCCAACGTGAGCACAACTAAAAAGCCCGCCACTAAAAGCATCAATAAAAATAAAGCTTCTTCATCTGAAAAATAACGATCAACCCAACCTCGAATGAGGCGCATCATAGACATAATCTGTCTAATCTCCTTTAACTGTACTTAGTTTGAATGTGGCCACGAATAATAGACTCATTCATCTATCTTCTTTAACTACATTGAATTTGAATAAGGTCACTAGCAATAGACACAAACTGCCTATTCACCCTTTAATATATAAAAAATGAAAAGCTCACCCTGCTCTTCTTGTTTTAACAATTTATGGTTTGTTAGATTTACAAAAGCTGGAATATCACGCCAAGAGCCCGAGTCTGTCGTCTCCACTCTCAATAGCTGCCCGATTTCCATGGAACTTAACGCCTGTTTTGTTTTCAATAATGGCATGGGACATCTAAGTCCAGCCACTTGTAAAAGTACATCTACAGCCTGCGTCATAAAATAGATTAGCCTAGCGATGAAAATTCAGGCTAATATTATTCTAAAAGGTGCCCACAGGCGACATATAAAGAATAAGGAGCAGCATGCCCTACTTACTTGCCATTTTAATACTCACATTTAGCCATCACAGCTTTAGTGCCAGCAATGACCTTCCAAGCTTAGGTGACGCCACCTCAGGGCTTATCTCACTTGAGCAAGAGCACATATTGGGCAGAAGCTGGCTTCGCAACTTGCGCCGTCAAGCAAGCACACTGCATGAGCCCGTACTTACCGAATACACTGAAAATTTAATCTATCGATTAGCCAGTAAAAGCCAAGTGAATGATCGGCGTTTTGAAATTGTATTATTAGACAACAAACAATTGAATGCTTTTGCCGTCCCCGGTGGCGTAATAGGCATTAACGCAGGGCTCTTTTTACACGCTAATACAGAAGCCCAATTTGCAGCCGTATTAGCCCACGAGCTGGCCCACCTTAGTCAAAGGCACTTTGCTCGCCAAGTGGAAGAGGGCCGCAAGCAAGCCCCCATAGCAATGGCCACTTTATTGGGTAGCATTATGTTGCTTGCCACTAACAACACTGAAGCAGGTTTTGCTGGACTCATGACCAGCCAAGCTGCCGCTGCACAATGGTCTCTAAGCTACAGCCGTGATTGGGAGCGTGAAGCCGACCGCATTGGCTTTCACACATTAACGGGGGCACATTTTAACCCAAGCGGCATGCCTGACATGTTTCGCCAGATGTATAACGCCCATAAATACAGTGAACGCCCTCCCGAATTCCTACTAACCCACCCAGTAACTGAAAATCGTATAAGCGATGCCGCGGCGCGAGTAGACGCTATAAAAACAACAAATGCACAAAATGACACTGAAATAGATATAGAGTTTGAATTAATGCGTGTAAGCCTATTAATTAACTACCGCAAGCAAAGCCATAACCTTTCTTATTACAAAGATCAGTTACGCAATAGTAAAGACGACACACAAAGAACCCTCGCCCACTACGCCATTGCCCTATTACTCATTGAGCAAAACAAATTCAAACAAGCACTGGCTCAATCCAATGCATTATTGGCCAATGATAAACATCGCATTAGTTTTCAAGTGCTAAATAGCCACATTTTGTTTGATTTGGGGCGGGAAAAACAAGCGATGGATCAACTGCGTGATTTGTTAATACAGAACCCTGACAACCACCCACTGACCATTGCCTATAGCGATTTATTATTCAAACAAAAGCAGTTTCATTTAGCAGCCAATACTCTAAGGCGCCACGCTCAAATTCGAAAAAACGATCCCAGTGTCTGGATGAAACTCAGCGAAACCGAGGGTAAAGCCGGCAATTCCGTCGCATTATTTAGAGCTAGAGCTGAGTTTTTATTCCTGACAGGCCAGAGCGACAAAGCCCTTAAACAACTTGAGAGCGCGCTAGAGTCAAGCAAAGGAAATTATCTAATATCAGCTCGCATAGAGCAGCGAGCTAAGGAAATGAAAGCCAGTGATCAAGAGATAAAAATTTAGGACATTATCTTAAAATTTACGCCCTTGATTTTGAACACCATGCTCTTTGGCAAAATCTAACATTCGATTTAATGACACCATAGCCTTCTTAGCCGTCGTGTCATCCACCTGAACCTCATTCAAGCCCTTTTTCAAGCACTCATAGAGGTTCTCAAGGCCGTTCATAGCCATCCAAGGGCAATGGGCGCAACTTTTACAACCTGCCCCTGTGCCGCCTGTAGGTGCCTCCATAAAGATCTTACCAGGCGCCGCCTGCTGCATTTTATAAAAAATAGCTTTATCGGTCGCCACAATGAAGCGTTCATTGGGTAAGGTTTTCGCCGCAGCAATAATTTGCGAAGTGCTGCCCACCACATCGGCCAACATAACCACCGACTCCGGCGACTCCGGATGAACCAGTACGGCAGCATCAGGGTGAACCTTTTTTAAGTCCTGCAAGCCCTTCGCCTTGAACTCGTCATGCACAATACAGGCGCCATCCCACATCAACATATCAGCACCCGTCATACGCTGTATGTAGGCTCCCAAATGCTTATCTGGGCCCCATATGATTTTCTCGCCATCATCCATGAGCTTTTGCACAATTTCCAAGGCAATGCTTGACGTCACCACCCAGTCAGCACGCGCCTTTACTTCTGTAGAGGTATTTGCGTACACCACCACCACCCGATCAGGGTAGCGATCACAAAAAGCACTGAACTCATCTATTGGGCACCCTAGATCCAATGAACACGTCGCCTCAAGAGTCGGCATTAAAATACGTTTTTCAGGACTTAATATTTTTGAGGTCTCACCCATAAACTTAACGCCTGCCACCACAAGCGTTTTAGCTGCGTGATCACGACCGAAGCGCGCCATTTCTAGTGAATCGGCTACACAACCACCGGTCTCGTCGGCCAGCGCCTGTATAACGGGGTCGGTATAATAGTGCGCAACCAACACAGCATTTTTTTCTAGCAATAACGCTTTAATTTTCCCTATGTAATCAGCCTCCTGAACAGAAGAAAGATCGCTCATAGAGCCATTCTCAAGGTGGTCTTGTATCCAAGACCTAGAAACTAACGGGATTTCGACTACTAATTCAGACATAGGATTTTCGAGATTAATTGGCGTTAACAAAATTTGGCGTACACTTTATCACATGCAAGCCTAGCCAATACAGCATTCTGCTTTATAGAATTAAATACATTGAAGGAATTTCAGACATAAAAAAAGGCAGAGTAAAAAACTCTGCCTTCTTATATATGGTGGGCCGTGCTGGATTCGAACCAGCGACCAATTGATTAAAAGTCAACTG
>JAPYOO010000586.1 GCA_029938135.1 Bermanella sp.
TATAAAGTCACTGCGTTTACGGGTGAAGCGACAGGGGCTGAAGGTCAAGAAACTCGCTGGGTGGATTTAGGTGAGCTTGAAAACCTCAAGTTTCCCGCTGCCAATCAAGCTATTATCCAGGCTTTATTGCAACCTAATTCAACAAAGCCTGTATAAAATATAGGCATTAATGAAGTGAGTCCTGACTTATCTTTTTAAGTTCCTCACTCATTAATTCGTCTTCTTCGCTACCGCCTGGAATTGCATGTCCGCCACTGGCCCATTCTCCTAGGTCAATTAGTTTGCATCGTTCAGAACAAAATGGACGATCAGGAGACTGTTCGCCCCATTCAACTTCTTTTTGGCAGGTTGGGCAGTTAACTTTCATTTACTTGGCTCATAGTTAAATATATTTCATGAAATTTTGCCACTTCTCTATGAAGGTGAGTGAGGTCTTTATCATTCACTATCACATGTGTGGCTAACTTAAGTCGTTCTTGGCGCGGTAGTTGAGCCTCTATGATGGCTTGAACTTGTGCAGGGGAATTATTATCTCGAGAGGTTGTGCGCTCAATTTGTAACTCAACAGGCACATCCACCACCAGTGTTATATCCACTAGCGTGTTTTGTCCTGACTCTAACAACAAGGGAGACGCCAAAATAACGTAGGGACTTTTTGCTTCTTGTAAACCTTGGATAATCTCTTGGCGTATAAGTGGGTGAGTCAGCTCTTCAAGCCACTTTCGCTGGGACGAGTCTTTAAAGACAATGCTGCGCAAAGCGGCACGGTCTAATTCGCCACTTGTTAATAAAATGTCTTGGCCAAAACGATTGGCAATCTCTTTTAACGCGGGCTTGCCTTTGGCGACCACAGTACGTGCAGCTACATCAGCGTCAACTATAGTAATGCCTAAGCGGTTGAATTCATCAGTAGCCGCGCTCTTGCCACTACCAATGCCACCCGTAACACCAATTATTGGCATGTTAACGTATGCCTGCAAATTGAAAATAAGCGGATGTAATTTCATTACCCCATAACGCCGCGATAAATCCCGCCGCGGCTAAATAGGGGCCAAATGGAATGGGGATGTTTTTGTCTCGGCCCAGAATAATAATACCAATGATGCCCACAACGGCACCCACAACGCTTGATAATAAAATAACAACCGGCAGCACCTGCCAGCCCAATAATGCGCCTATGGCTGCCAGCAACTTAAAGTCGCCATAACCCATGCCTTCTTTTCCGGTGATTAACTTAAATAACCAGTAAATGCTCCACAATGATAAGTAACCTGCAATGGCGCCATACAC
>JAPYOO010000587.1 GCA_029938135.1 Bermanella sp.
GAACTGGCCAGCCCATCATGAGATTGCGCCGCAAACCCTTCATCTACCATTAAGCGTATGCCCTGCCCCATAGACAGGGTAAGACCGGCGGTAATCACCAGCGCCAATAACGCCACCATTAAGCGGGTACGATAGGGTTTTACAAATTGCCATAACCAACGCAGCATAGATTGGGGTCCAAATTAGTATGAATAGCCTATAAAAACATGCAGGTGCCCTTATTGATATAAGCACACGGGGAAAAACTTGGGATACAGTGTTGCGTATGGTTGCATCACGACAGTTTGCGCATTAACCTACTTACCTTTATTTAGTTGCTTTGGCCAAAACCATGATTTTCAACAAATTTGTCCGTGTTATCTGTGCTTTTACACTTTGGGCCTTTAGCAGTTTAAGCCTTGCTACGGTGGTGCAAATGCAAACCGTGTATGGTGAAATTGACGTTAACCTATTTGACGAAACCACCCCCGCCACCGTGACTAACTTCTTAAGCTATGTGGAAGATGGCAGCTACGATAATTCATTGGTACACCGCTCTATTGGCAACTTTATTACGCAAGGTGGCGGTTATTACTTAGATATACCTGTAGATGACGAGGCCGAATTCACCGCCACTAGCATACCCAGAAAAGACTCGGTTAATAATGAGCCAACGTATTCCAATGTACGCGGCACCATTGCCATGGCCAAGCTTAGCTCCAATCCCAACAGCGCCACTTCTGAATGGTTTATTAACCTTGCCGATAACAGTTGCAATTTAGATAGGCAAAACAGCGGCTTTACGGTATTTGGGCAGATTACCGAAGAAAGCCTTGCGGTGTTGGATGCGATTGCCGCACTGCCCACCTACAATGCCTCCCTTATTAACCCAGCCTTAACAAACACCCCATTAGATAATTACTCGGGTACGCTCACCCGCGAGAATTTTGTTTTTATACAAGCCATGGCCGTGGTTGACCCCAGCATCAACAGTGCCGACATATTAACACCCGTGCTTAATACCTTGCTTACCGGTGGCGATAGCAGCGCTTGTGATACTGATAATAGTGACGGTGGTGGCGGCAGTTTTAGTGTGAATGGGCTTTTGTTTATGATGGTTTTATTGGTGGGTTTAGGCAGACGTAAAAGAAGTTAAGTGTCCATAAATACGGCCAACATCATTGGCCGTATTTTATTCCTGCCGTTTTTAAGTTTACACATATTGCCTCATTCTATATCCAACACCACAGATCCCCTTACCTCGCCTGCTTCCACTAACTGATGGGCATGGGCAATGTTCTCTATGG
>JAPYOO010000588.1 GCA_029938135.1 Bermanella sp.
AGCTTGCTTGCAAGCGAATGGGGCGTGCTGGTTTCGTGTGCAAGCACACTCCTACGAAGTGCGTGATGGAATAATATTCATTTCCGCCACGTTTTGCTATTCCGGGCAATTGCCGCTCTTTGCCATCCTCGGCACCGCGTCATTGCCTACATGGATGTAGGTACTTAGGATTTGCCTGGAGCAAAAATCCTGACCGTTCATCCTGAACATTGCCGCTCTTTGCCATCCTTGGCACCGCGTCATACCGTTCATCCTGAACATATAAAAAACGCCCTTGCGGGCGTGTGTTTATTTTGGGTTTAGGTTTTAGGTTTATTGTTTTCTTTGCCACGTTTGCTTTTCAGTTTTCCACGCTTGGCGGCACGTATATCTACTGTCTGCTTAACGCGTTCTGCACGCTTAGATTTGTTAAACAAGCGGTCTTCTTTAACATCACTGTAAGGGTTTTCGCCTGATTTGAATTCAAAGCGAATGGGTGTGCCGCTTATTTTCAATACACGTCTAAAGGTATTACCTAAATAACGTTTATAGCTGTCTGGCAAGGATGCAACACGATTACCGTGCACAACAATTATAGGAGGGTTCGTTCCCCCTTGGTGTGCATAACGCAGCTTAATACGGGCACTGCCCACCATAGGAGGTTGGTGGTCCATAATGGCATCTTGCAAAATTCGAGTAAGCTGGCTTGTGGGTAAATTCATGTAAGCCGATTCAAAGGCATCTTCAACTGAATCATAAAGATGACCAACACCGGTGCCGTGCAATGCAGAAATAAAGTGCATGTCGGCCCAATCAATAAACGTTAAACGGCGATCGAGTTCTTTTTTCACAAACTCTTTTTCTTCAACTTCCATGCCGTCCCATTTATTCACAGCCAGTACCATGGCGCGACCGGCATTAAGGGCAAAACTCAACATGGTTAAGTCTTGCTCAACAATGCCATCACGGGCGTCGATTACTAGAATACATACATTACTGTCTTGTATGGCTTGTAAGGTTTTAACAATGGAAAATTTTTCTACCGACTCGGTAATATTTTTACGGCGACGCACCCCTGCGGTATCAATCAGGGTATATTCTTTGCCATGGCGCTCGTAGGGAATATAAATACTGTCCATAGTGGTGCCGGCTTTATCAAACACCACTACCCGGTCTTCGCCTAACATGCGGTTAACTAACGTAGACTTGCCCACATTAGGACGCCCGATCACCGATATCTTAATGCCACGCACATCAACCGATGGATCATCTTCTTCACGATGGAATTCAGCGGGTAATTCACCCA
>JAPYOO010000589.1 GCA_029938135.1 Bermanella sp.
AATAGAAGCTTCATATGACAACCATATTATCCGTACGCCGAGAAGATGAAGTGGTCATGGGCGGCGATGGCCAAGTAAGCCTTGGCAATACCGTAATGAAAGGCAACGCACGAAAAGTGCGCACTTTATATAAGGGTGAAATCATCGCGGGTTTTGCCGGTGGCACCGCTGACGCGTTCACTTTATTTGAAAAATTTGAAGGTCATTTACAAAATCATAACGGCCAATTAACACGCTCAGCGGTAGAAATGGCCAAAGAGTGGCGTAGCGATCGCGCACTTCGCAAACTAGAAGCCATTTTGGTGGTAGCCAATAAAACCGAAAGTCTCATCATCACTGGTAACGGCGATGTATTAGAACAAGAAGACAACATTTTAGCCGTGGGCAGTGGTGGTAACTTTGCACTGGCCAGTGCTAAGGCTTTATTTCAAGAAACCGATATGAAGGCCCACGAAATCGTCGAAAAAAGTTTGAACATCGCCGCTGACATTTGTGTGTTTACTAATCACAATTTAACCATTGAATCCTTGTCAACCAAGTAATGAACGTTAAGAACCTCAACCTAAAACGGTTGAGTCATTACTAAGCAAATAGCGGCCAAAACATTACGAGCGTAAGAGACATGACCAGTTTACAAATAGAAAAAAGTTTAACCCCAGCTCAAATCGTCAAAGAATTAGACAAACATATCGTCGGCCAAAGTGCCGCCAAACGCAGCGTGGCGATTGCTTTGCGTAATCGCTGGCGTCGTATGCAGTTGCCCGCTGAACTGCGCAATGAAATCAGCCCTAAAAACATTTTAATGATTGGCCCCACCGGCGTTGGTAAAACTGAAATTGCCCGCCGCCTGGCTAAACTGTCCAACGCCCCTTTTATAAAAGTAGAAGCCACTAAGTTCACCGAAGTGGGTTACGTGGGCCGCGATGTAGAAACCATTATTCGTGATCTGGTTGAAACGGGCGTGAAAATGTTTCGTGAACAAGAAGTGGAAGCCGTGGCCGAGCGTGCTAAAGAAGGAGCCTTAGAGCGTATCTTAGATGCTTTACTCACTCCTGCCCGCGATGGCTTTCAAAGTGAAGCCGTTAAACCCGAAGAAAACAGTACCCGTGCGTTATTTCGTAAAAAGGTATTAAACGGCGACATGGACGACAAAGAAATTGAAATTGATGTGGCCCAGGCTCAAGCAGGCATTGAAATCATGGCCCCTCCTGGCATGGAAGATATGTCTAGCCAAATTCAAAACATGTTTTCCAGCATGGGCAGTGGCAAAACCAATAAACGTAA
>JAPYOO010000188.1 GCA_029938135.1 Bermanella sp.
TGTTATTAGGTGCTTCGTTAGGGCTAAGTACTCAAGCGCTATCATCCGAGCAAGACCACAGTTATGTGGTTTCAGTACGGAACTACCAAGGTGAGAAATTGTGTAATGGTGTCTATATTGGTGGCAACCAAGTCATGCTGTACTCAGGATGCGAAAGCTCATCCTTACCTTGGTTAACTATTCCTATTGGGGGTGACTTACCGATTGATGGCGGTGACTTTACAATTACTCCAAGCCCTATTGGTTTTACATCACCTAATTCATTGTCCACAACCTTGCTTGAGCCTATGGCGGCCATGGATTTGCTAACCACCCCTATTGACTACAGTGATGATGAATACCCTATTACGTTTAGTGGCCTAAATTCGCCTAGCCAGGTTATTTTTACCGATGTAAATGGAATTGAGCTGCCACCATCGCTCATTAAACGCCGTGTAAAAAATCCTTATACAGGTGCGCAAACAGTTGTAGCACTTCGTACTGTACCCGAGGGAGTGCGAGCTTTACCGTTAGCCAGTCTTGAACAAATTGAAATGCTAGAAAGCCAAGATGGTTACCCGGTACAAATCATCAGTCGTGATACATCTGGTCAGATAGATATTGAGAATCGTGAACTGGTGTCATACAACAATTGCCAAACATCGTGGCCATTTCCTTTAGAGGATCTAGCCACAGAGCAAGATCCATTGCGTCGTAATATTTGCCTGAACAATACTAGTCCTACTTGCTGGCTACCTAGCCAAGACGTAATGACCTACGGTGCACCTATCATCGCGAGCTTGGAAGATGGCAATGAAGTTGTTGTGGGCTATAAAGGGTCAAGTTGCCAACAATACTCATCAGCATCTGATCACCAGCGTTGGGCAAATTTAATGGACCTAAAGGCGCAGGGGCTACAAGTCGCTATGGCCTATGATTTAGGCGAACGGGATAAACTTGAGCGACCTAAGCTGGATATCACGTTCTTTAACGAATCAGCAGATCAAACTTTTGATATATCTAATGTTCAACTCTTTCTTGCTGATGGATTTGAATTACAGCGTAACAATTGCGACACGTTGGAGCCAGGTGACAGCTGTACCGCTAAACTCAAGGTGGATGTTTCTGACTCTGTAATGTTAAAAGACATGCTTACACTGACGGTAAATGATCGCGAGGCGGGTATTTATGCTGCTGTTCAAGGCATCGCACACCGCTTTATAAAAGGAGATATGGGTGTACTTTGGAAAATGAACGGTTGGAAGAAAAAAGGTTTATTTAGATCAGGTGTTTATACAAACCCAGAAATCAGCCCTTCTCCTAGTATGAAACGAACTCGCAATATTATAGACCCTAAATCCATGACAATTGTTTATCGTTTGTCTGGTGATAGTGAGTATGGTGCTTTTGTCCACGTACTTAAACAAGAGATGTTTAATACAACGGCAATATACGGTCTGACTTCCGTATCAAAGAATTTACCGGGCACTAATGGTGAGTGGGCGAGCAAAACGATTGACATTTCCGTGCCTGGTTCTTATTCAGTGGAAATAAATAGAATGATATACCCAATAAATGAAGCGGACGAATTTGACTTGGAAATCGCTAAAATTTGTTTTGGTGATGGCTGTTTGTAGTAAAAAATATAGGGGAAATCATAATAAAAAACAACCGCCCTTATAACTGCGGCGGTTGCTTTTTATTTTCAAATATTTTACCTATGTACATAGTGTATTTCCCAGCATGAAGGCCAGACAACAAGCTCCCAACATAGATGTAAGCTCGGTGATCGGTTGCAAAATTTTTTCCAAACACGCAACTTACTGTGACACCAAGTTTATGGTACACGCCATTAATAAAAACCTAAACAAAGAAGTGACCGTAGATAATGTGCGCGTGATCAGCATCGCGCCGGGGAAGTGGAAACTGAATTATTATCCCGTACCACATCAAGTGATCCTTAATTGGCTAAATACAAAGGAAAATTAAGCTTTTTTAACAAACTTAGCCGTTATCATCATCTCCCCTGCGCCATCCACTTTACAATCAAGCTGGTGATCGTTGCCTGCAACTATTCGTTTTATGACGGCCTTAGTACCAATTTTAAGCACCTGCGAACTGCCTTTTATTTTAAGATCTTTAATAAGCGTGAGCTTATCGCCTTCTGTTAATGGCGCGCCGTTAGCATCTTTTACGATTAATACATCTTCATCTGGCTCTTCTGGATTCCATTCATGGGCACACTCTGGGCATATCAGCAGGCTTTGATCCTGATAAACGAATTCAGATTTGCATATTGGGCAGCAAGGCAGGGACATACATTATTACTTCTTCGAATTTGATTAGCTGCATGGTAATAGGGCTGGGCTGTATTGGCGAGTATATTTAATGAATTTTGGGTTATCGCCTTTGGTGCCAGATCTTTCGTTGTAAGCTTAGCAAGGCCCAATATCTACCCTGCATTCTATGGTTTGCGGCGTGACCCGGTCGACTCCTTAGGCTATATTACCCCCATTGTTAAAATAAACGGAACGAGAATGTTAAAATTAGTCTCAACCATCCTGCTTGTTATGCTTATTTCGGCTTGCTCAACTCTGACTAAGCAACCTAAACCTGTTTTTGATAAAGAACTTTCTTCATTTAGTTATCCATTTGACGTTAACGTTTTTAACCTTCAGTCACAAAACCAAATATTAAAAATGCGATACATGGACATTGGTGGTGTTAAAAAGGAAAAAGTCGCGGTACTGCTACACGGAAAAAATTTTTCTGGATATTACTGGCAGCGCATAGCAAAAGATCTGGTCAAACGAGGTTACAGAGTGGTTATTCCCGATCAAATTGGTTTTGGTAAATCATCCAAACCATCTTATTACCAGTATAGTTTTTCACAGCTGGCATTAAATACCAAACTTCTTTTGGATAATTTGGGTATAGATAAATACACGATTGTTGGTCATTCAATGGGCGGTATGCTTGCGGTTAATATGACTTACCTTTATGCAAAATATGTAGATAAACTGGTGCTAATTAACCCCATAGGGTTGGAGCCCTATCTGGACTATGTTGAATATAAAGACCCCGGTTTCTTTTATGGCCGAGAGGTTAATAAAACAATTGAGAAAATTAGGGCTTATCAACAGAAAAATTATTACGCTGGGAAATGGTCTCCAGAATATGAACGTTTACTGGAGCCCTATAAAGGCTGGTTAAATGGTAATGATTGGGAAGTCGTTGCCTGGAATAATGCTTTGACCTACGGCCCTGTTTTCTCGGAAGATATAAACCCATTACTGTCAAAAATTACCACCCCCACCCACCTTATTATTGGCACCAGAGACCGCACAGGGCCTGGCAGGGGTTGGATGAAAGACGGCGTGAACTATGAGCTTGGACAGTATAAAATCCTTGGTATAAAGGCTCAAGAGAAAATTAAAAACTCCAAACTGTATGAACTACCCGGTCTGGGGCACATGCCACAGTTTGAGGACTATGCTAGATTCTCAAGCGCTTTTTTTTCGATACTTAATTAAGGGCATCTCTATTAATTTCTTATAGCCTTTGGCTTTACGTCCAGTCATAGCCTGCGCCACACCACCAAACATTCTGCATTAGTTAAACAATACCTTTAGTTTGAAAAGAAGATACAGATAAAATTTCCACCTAATATTTCTAAATTGCAGGCCATTACTTTAGCTTTAAATGAATAACATAAACCATGTGTTAAAAGTAATCAGAGTCATTGATATTATCGCTACCCATATTCGGGTTCAATAGCCAGACGTTGTTTTGTTTGTTTAAGAATAAGGGTAAGGACTGCCCCTCAATTAATGAATGTATGAATAGGGATACACATAATCTAGCGATGACATAGGCAATCAATTCCCTATAAGCGATTACATGTGCCCTGAAATGATATGGGTAGCATCAGCAGGTATTAAAAAAAATTATTTAATGACAATACAGTCTCAACAAGGTTTTCCTACCGCCAGCCGTCTAGTCTTATTTTTGAACCACCTGCTATACTTATGCCCATGACTTAGCCGGTGTGCCACTAGAGGTGAAGATGTTCAAAGCCTGCTCCTTCGTAACTGTGTGGCTGCCTACCGGTATGTTCACCCAGCCCCTTTTGTTAATGCTGATATTACTGTGCCCTATTTCCACCAGTGCCCAGGTGCAAAATCTCTTTGAGTATTCATTAGAGGAAATATTACAATTGCGATTAACGGTGGCCTCATTGACCTCCGTCGAGGCTAAACGTATTCCCGCCTCCGTGACCTTCATCGACCAGCAAGACATCATCAATACGGGCGCACGGCGCTTAGACGAATTATTCGACATATTAGTGCCCAATTTGCAGGTGGTGCGACATAACTATGGCCCGCAACACGTGGGCATGCGGGGGGTAATTACCGACCGAGAAAACACCTACTTATTTATCGTCAATGGCAAAACCATGAATCAAAAATCCAAGCTGGGCGTGAGCATGGAAAGAGACTTACCCATGCTGGGGGATATCCGCAAGATAGAGATCATTCGTGGCCCGGGTTCGTCGGTGTTTGGCCCAGGCGCGCTATCGGGCGTGGTCAATATCACCACTTTTAGCGGAGCAGATATTGATGGCAGCGAAGTAATCGTCAAGCAGGGTGCCATAGAACAGTTCACCTCAGTAGAAATCAAACATAGCATGCAACTAGGTGCTGATAAGAGTCTGCTATTGTATTACGGCATCACAGATTATGCTGGCGCCAGTGATACTCACACCCCTCATGTGGTCTCTGTAAATACCACCTTTAATGGTGAACCCTATTTGCAGGCCGGTGAACCTGTGCCCTATGCATTACCCAATGACAGAGGCAGTTCCCTGGGAAAACCCAAACATAAATTACATCTGCAATTTGATGGGGGCACGGATGATGCCACCCGTGTTAGCACCTGGCTGCGTTATACCAAGGGCGGTGATCAGGTTGCCAACGAACACAGCAAAGATAATGAAGATTTTAGCAGGGGCCTTGGACGTTTCAGAGAACCCGCCTATCAGCATTTGACGGCCTATATTGAGGCCTCTACCCAGCTAACCAATGACGATGAACTCTTTTTTAACCTAAGCTACGATGTGGTTGATTCGGACATTACCCACAATGTGTATGCGCAAGGTGTCTTTGCTCCCGAAGACCAGCGGCTTACCTCCTACCGGGAAGATGAAGCGGTGGCTAAATTTATTTATAAAAAAGAGATAATGGATGTGAAATCGGCCTTAGGGGTCGAAGCCACCCATGACATCCTTGGCCAGAAGGGAATTGGCAACCCGGATATAGACGCCAGCGAAGACGGTATCTTCCCGGATGGCAGCCGTAGAAGGCCCGCAGAATTATTAGCCGACGGACAATGGAGTGTATCGAGTTATGCCTACTTTGGTGAGCTGCAGTGGCAGATGGCCTCTGCCTGGACGGTGTTTGCGGGGGCCCGTTATGACAAACACGACTATACCGATTGGTTTTTTTCACCGCGCCTGTCTTTAATCTATGCCCACAGTGACGATCAAATTTGGAAGACCTTATATAATAAATCTGTGAAGACGGCGGGAGAATTTGACCTCAGAAGGGCTCACGTCGACGGTGGTCAAGCCGTGGAGGAATCCCTCGAATCGTTGGAGGTCACCTATAGTAATACCCAATTAGAACAGTTCACTTATAAAGCCGCCCTGTTTGTCCAAGAGGTTGAATTCTGGTCGTTCAGTGGTGTTGTATTTGATGATGATGGCGTTAAGCTGTCTGATGGCTTTAATCAACCCGTGGGTATCGTCTCCATGTGGGGCGGGGAGTTTGAGCTGGTTTATGAAAACGATGGGCATAAGCTGTTGCTGAATCACAGTTATTCAAAATTGATCGACATTAAAGATGCCAATAGCAGTCAATACATCACTGCAAAAGCCTATGGCTACGGGGATGATCTTAATACCTGGTCGAACCACATCAGTAAAATATTCTACACTTGGCAGATGCTAAGCACTTGGTCTTTTACGGCATCGGCAAGAGTTTACTGGGGATTTCAAGGGGGCGAAGATTGGGGCGATTACAATAATGCCGAAGGGGATGGACCCCGTTATGGCTATGAAGAAAAGGGCGAGGCATTTTCGGGCAACTACTTTGTTAACCTGGGGCTACACAAGGCTGTGTCTAATCAGTTAGACATTCGTTTTAACGCGTATAATGCACTGGGTTGGATCGACAAAGATTACAATAAACGCAATTACATTAAGCGCTCCAGTGACTATCGTGTCGAAGCGGCCTCGGTTGCGTTGGATGTGAGCTACCGGTTCTAGGCGACGATTTCAAAACCTTGTGGCCACCGTCTGGTCGGCTATTGAAGAACTAACTTACTCGCTCTGGTAGCGTTCATAAAGCGGAGTACGGGAATCGAACCCGCGACCAACAGATTGGAAAACTGGCACTCTACCAACTGAGCTAATCCCGTCTATGTACAGTCAAAAAAACTTCCAATAACACTTAGCAGTACTTGAGCTTCACACTCAAGTACTGCAGCATTTATTCTAAGTTTTCCTTTTGAGTAGATTCAGAATAACCACCCCAAATATCGGTATATACCTTCGATTCGTTTTGGCGTTTTTTCTTAGACTTTTTCTTGCCCGTGCCCTCAGGCGCCGCCATGGGTTTATCGGCTAGAGCTTCAATAAGTGTTTCATCCACTTCAAAACCTACCACCTCTTCACGCTCAAGCCATATTTTATTTTTCTTTTCGATGATTTTAAAATGATGAACATCTTCATGATCGATAAGCGATATGGCTAAACCCACTTCACCTGCACGGCCGCTTCGGCCAATACGGTGCATGTAATCGGTTGGGCTTCTTGG
>JAPYOO010000189.1 GCA_029938135.1 Bermanella sp.
GCATAAAAAAAGCAGCTCGGAAGCTGCTTTTAAGAATAATGGTGCCCAGACGCGGAATCGAACCACGGACACGAGGATTTTCAATCCTCTGCTCTACCGACTGAGCTATCTGGGCGTCTCTACAAGCACTGCTTGTCGAGGGGGCGTATTAAACCTGTATTTGGATTTACTGTCAAGGGCTGGATAAGCCCCTTATACAATTAATTTATGCTTACTTTTCAGCAACATAGCAAACCGCACTAGTTCGTCGTAGGCGGCACAAACCCTTCGGCTTCATCGACGGCTTCACCGGCAAAATATTTGGCCATTTGCTCTTGTAAGTACTTACGTACAGTCATATCCATCACGTTAAGCTGCTGCTCATTAATGATACGGGTTTGATGCACTAACCAATCCTGCCAAGCTTGTAGGCTAACGTTTTCAAACGTATCTTGTCCTTTAGGCCCAGGAAAAGGCGGTTTAGGGAGTCCGGGTAGGTCTTTTTTAAAACGGCGACAAAACACCATTCTTTGCTCTGTATTACTCATAATGAATGACTCGTAGATAACGCATCAAGAAGTTTTTTAACCGGTGCGGCTAATCCCACACTGGCCGGATGTTCTAGGTTGTACCAAAGCATTTGGGCTTCGCCTACCTGCGGCACTTTGCTTTTAAGGCTTATGCGGGTTGGGTGAATGTCCAAATGGTAATGGCTAAAGGTATGACGAAACGACTCTCCTTCATGCACGCCAGCCACGTTACTATTATCCAATAATGGGTGCTGCAATGCTTCGTCTTGCAGGTCTTGCTGGGGAAATATCCATAAGCCTCCCCATATACCGCTACTGGGTTGCTGGCGCAATAATACTTCACCGTCATGCTCAATAATCAGCATGCGGGTGCTTTTCACGGGTTTCTCTTTTTTAGGTTTACTGTTGGGGAAGGCTTTCATTTGCCCTCGATCATACGCCACGCAAGCAGGACCTAGTGGACAGACCTCACATTGAGGTTTGCTGCGAGTACAAAGCGTCGCCCCTAAGTCCATCATGGCCTGCGTATACTCCCCAGTGCGCTTTTTAGGTGTGTACTCTTCGGCGATTAACCACATTTTATCACTGACTTTTTTATTGCCTGGCCAGCCCTCAATTGCGTGAAAACGGCTTAATACACGTTTCACGTTGCCATCTAAAATGGCGCTATCAAGGCCCATACTAATACTCGCGATGGCTCCTGCTGTGCTGCGACCAATGCCCGACAAACCTTCTAGTAATTGCGCGTCACGGGGGAATTCACCGGCGTAGTCAGCCACCACCGTTTGCGCACACTTGTGTAAATTTCGGGCCCGAGCGTAGTACCCTAAGCCTGTCCAATGATGCAGGACTTCGTCTGAACTGGCGCTAGCCAATGACTGCACATCGGGAAAGGATTCCATGAAACGGTGATAATAGGGGATAACCGTGGCGACCTGAGTTTGCTGCAGCATGATCTCTGAAACCCACACTCTGTATGGGGTTTTATTATGCTGCCAGGGTAAGTCGTGACGTCCATGCACATCAAACCAATCCAGCACGGCCTTACTAAACAGGGACGAGGATTTCATTAGTAACTACTTAATTCTTGGATTCAAACAGAGGGCAAGCCTACCAAATGCGGGCCATCGATGTAAGCCTCTAACTGCTCCATAGGCATAGGTCTAGCAATGTAATAACCTTGACCAAATTCACAATTATTATCTTTTAAAAAATCCAGCTGAGCTTGAGTCTCTATACCTTCAGCTACAACTTTTAAATTAAGCTTGTGGGCCATGGCCACCACGGCGGCTGTAATTTCCATATCATCGCGATCATTGGGAATGTCCATTACGAACGAGCGATCTACTTTTAGTATATCTATGGGAAAACGTTTTAAATAACTCAACGATGAATATCCTGTACCAAAATCATCAATGGCAATAGAAATGCCCATTTCCTTCACATGACGCATAGTAAGAATGGCGGCTTCAACGTCACCCATAAGTGTACTTTCGGTTATCTCTAATTCCAATGCATGCACGGGACAGCCAGTAGTCTTTAATATATCCCGAATATGGTGAATTAAATCTGGATCACTAAATTGGCGAGCCGATAAATTCACCGCTACCTTAGCTTTATCTGGCCACATATTCAGGTCTATTAAACGGCTAATCTGCCGGCAACTTTCTCGCAATACCCATTTACCAATAGGTACAATTAATCCACTCTCTTCGGCAATTGGAATAAATCGGTCCGGATTAATCATCTCTTTGCCTTTTGGCTGCCAACGGATTAATGCCTCACAACCAATGAATTGTCCGTTGGTTAAATTTGTTTTGGGCTGATAAAAAACAATAAATTCATCTTCTGCCTTAATGGATGCCCTTAGGTTCTCTTCAATTTCCAAGTAGCCCATCATTTCTTTATTCATGTCTTCAGAGAAAAATTGGTAATTATTGCGCCCCATGGCTTTAGCTTGATACATGGCCATATCGGCATTACGCATTAAGGTTGAACTGTCGGTACCGTCAATTGGCCCCAGTGTAATACCAATGCTTACGGTATTTATGATTTCTTGATTATTAATGGAAACGGGTTCACTTAGTTTAGTGAGAATTTTTTCGGCAATATGACGTACGCCATTACTGGAATCTATGTCACTTAAGAGTACGGTAAACTCATCACCGCCAATGCGCGACACCGTATCGCTTTCACGCACACTGCTTTCTAAGCGGCGGGCAATTTCCACCAATAACAAGTCCCCTGATTCATGACCAAGGCTGTCATTGATACGTTTAAACTGATCAAGATCTAAAAATAAAAGTGCAATAAAAATGCCCCGTCGTCGACTCTCGCTGACAGCTTTCTCTAAGCGGTCGATGAATAAACGACGATTAGACAAACCAGTAAGTGGGTCAAAAAAAGCTAAGTTCTCCATTTGAAGTTGCGCTTTTTTTAAATCGGTAATGTCACTTAACGCTCCCATATAACCACTTACACCACCTTTGCCGTCGTGTAAGACACTGGCTTCAATTATGCTCCAGGTTGTTTCATCACCTTTTTCAAACCCCACTTCTTCGACAAAATCTTGGTGATGCTGCATTAACGCCGACCATGCTTTTAGTGCTCGTCTTCGGTCTTCAATGCGCATATGCGATAGCCAATTTTCTAAGGTAGCATTGGCTTGTTTTAAGCCGGTTATTTGCTCCCAGCGACTGTTAACATAAGTAATTTTATGGTCGAGTCCTACCTGAAAAATCCCCACTGGAGACACCGTAGACAACTGCCTGAATTTTTCTTCGCTTGCGCCTAAACGGGCATTTTCCTGCTCTATTTTACTGAGCATATTATTAAAAACGTCCACCATGTCGCCAAGTTCATCTTTCACGCCCGCCTCGGCACGTAAGCTGTAATTTTGTTGTTCACTAATTTCACGCGCGGTAGAGGTAATTCTTTGAATGGGCTTAATAAGTAAATGCTGCAGATAACGAGCAATTAAAAAAGCCAGCGCTATTACTAGCAGCGCCACCATAAAGATATACATGAGCTGGCGCTGCCAGCGATCATCTAACCACTGTAAACTCAAGTTAATATACAGCGTGCCTACCACCAGTCCGTCCAGTTTAATAGGCGCAAAAATTTCAATACTGTCGCCAATATCTAACGCCGCACCTTCAACAAAATTGGGGCACAACTGCTGATCTAATTGGGTGAAGTGGTGCAAAGCAAACACACTGCCACCACTGTCGTATATGCACGCCATGATCACATTGGGATTCTCTCCAAGCGCCACTAAGTTCGCTTGCGCTTGATGGGTGTCGGCAAACACTAACGCGGCAGTACTGCGATTAGCCACCACGTCGGCCAAAGTACGCATATCGGCTGAAATATTTTTAACTTGGTAATAACGGTCATAGCTTACTAAAGCCAAGCTTGTTAAAAGCACAGCAAAGACGCTGGTGAGCAAAATACTGCCAATGAGTTTGGTTTTTAAATGCAGTAGACTTAGCAGTCTCATACCGAAGCCCAGCTTAATCTAAGTAAACAAAAAGTAATGAGGGGTAGGGAAAGCAATTGACCCTTATTTGTCTTTATGAATAACACTGGCCACTTCCAATAGATTGGCCGCAAATGTTAAACCCGACAATTTGGCCAAGCTTAAATTAATATGCAAGCGTACTCTTTTCTTTTCCAACACAAAGGACACCATGCCTTTATCCCAATGTTTATTCCCGTCTACCACTGTTAAAACACTGTGCTCACTTATTAATTTATGTAGGGACGTTGGGTTCACAGCCGCAGGGTCCGAGATAATGAGTAAGTGACATTGTTGGGCTTGTTTAAGAGAGTCAATAGATTCAATGGTCACTGGTTTATTGAAAACCGTGCGCCCCACCATTTTTTGTAAACTGCCTCCGTAGCTGTCGGGGCCCAGCTGGCAGACATGAAAGTTCTCTACCTGTTTACGCGCTTCAGGCCAAAAGACAAATTTACTAATTTGATATAAATAGGCGGCTTTAATTTGGTGGGTTTTTACTTCTGCTTGGCACACAGTGACCATACAGCTCATAATTAGCACTGTAATAGAAGGCACATAGAAAAACTGCCGCCAACCCCTGGCCATATATGTTTAATTCCACGTATTAACGGGTAGGTGTCAAAATGCACCACTAACTAAAGATTAGGTTGAATTAACGGGTAACGCAAACCGAGCCAGTGGCTTACTGACCCGATGAGTATTGGAAATATTGAAGGTATTAGAAGGGGTTATAACTGAACGGCATTAAGCTTTGCAATCGTGTTTTCGATGCCGTCTCTCTGGATTTGTTCAGAAAACTGAGCGCGATAGGTCTTAAGTAATCCCAAGCCAGCAATGTTGGCATCGTACACTAACCATTGTCCTTGCTTAGATAAGTATAGACGGTACTTAAGGCGGATTGGACTACCACCCGCCATATGAATATCCGATGTCACAATCGCTTTATCCGATTTTTTATTGTACTTAGTATCGCTGTAAGTCACGTCTTGACCGGTATAGGCTTTAAAAGCACCTGAGTAGGTCTTAATAAGCAAACGCTTAAAACCCGCTGTGAATTCCTGCCTTTGCATTTCATTGATCGTTTTCCAATGCTTGCCCAGTGCATACTTGGCCATACGCGGTTGGTCAATAATGGGAATCATTTGAGTTTCTATAATATTGGCTAAAAATTCAGGGCCAGCGGCCATTTTCTCTTTATTGCCCAGAATGGTGACCAATACCTTATCGGATACCCCCTTCACCATTACTTTAGGGTCTACTAGCTCAGCTTGAGCGGGCAGCACCAAAGCGACCAGCAAACTTAATATACTCATTATACGTAACATCTAACGTCTCTCCTTTAATCTACGACTATTTTACACGGGCTGATATTAATATAAAGACCGCTTAACCCACTTAATTGTTCCGCAAGTGAAACAGTGTCAACCCTGTCGACACCACTTTCCTTGTGCATGTACAAAACCAAACTCCATTAGTACTCTTAGCTTAGCACTCTCGTCCGCTACCCACAGACTGCATTTTTGCTCGTCACTCCATTGGCAAATACGCACCAATAATTGCTTGGCAACCCCCCGCTCACGGGTCAGCGCTCGTACACACATATCTTCAAGGTAATAAGCGTTTACCTTTTCGCTGTTTACTTTAAGCAATGCGGTGGCAATAAGGCGGTCATTAAAGCGACCCGCCACCACTTTGTACCCTTGCTGATGCTTTTGAAGCACATAGTTTTGGGCTGGCTGCGCATTTTCGTTGCTAATCCAGCCTTTAGGGGCATCAAGGTATAACTTATTTAAATCAATCCAATCTTGATCACTGGGTGATTCGACCCACTCTAGATGTACAGGCAATTAATTAACTCCGGACGGTCTTTGGGCGATATTGTACCCAGCAAATGTCATAAAGGCACACTTAGGGTTTTCTTAACTCTCAACACCCTTAAAGGTGCTCTATGGGCATCTCTATCAACTGCTTGCAGCCTCTGCGTGACCTGAAGCTTAAAGTGATAAGACGCAGCATAGTAAATATGAGCCTCAGGTCACGCCCTACGGGGCTTTACGTCCAGTCCATGTCCTGCGTTGGACTTCCTTGAAAGGCAATGAGCATTTCTTCGAAACTCCGCCTTGACCATGAACTGGGCGTAAAGCCAGAAACCACAATCACTTAATAGAGATGCCCTTTAATCCGTTCTTTTGTATAATGATTTTTTTTATTCCCCTGCTCGGAGAAAGCCATGACTGATCGTACTGCGTCAATTGAACGCAATACATTGGAGACTCAGATTAAAGTGTCCATAAACATAGATGGCACCGGTAAAACCAGCTTCGACACTGGCATGCCTTTTCTTGAGCACATGTTAGATCAAATTGGCCGTCATGGGTTAATTGACCTAGATATCGTTTGTAAAGGCGATAACCACATCGATGATCACCACAGCGCAGAAGACACCGGTATCACCCTAGGTCAGGCGTTTGCTAAAGCCATTGGCGACAAAAAAGGCATTCGCCGTTATGGCCATGCCTATGTGCCTTTAGATGAAGCGCTTTCTCGCGTGGTCATTGATTTTTCAGGTCGCCCAGGCTTGGAATACAAAATCCCATTTACGCGCGGCGCCGTTGGCGGCTTTGATACCGAATTATTCTTTGAGTTTTTCCAAGGTTTCACTAACCACGCCAATGTAAGTTTGCACATTGATAATTTGAAGGGCCGTAACGCTCACCACCAAATTGAAACCGTGTTTAAAGCCTTTGGCCGTGCCTTAAGAATGGCCATGGAACTTGATCCTCGCATGGAAGGCATGATGCCTTCTACTAA
>JAPYOO010000590.1 GCA_029938135.1 Bermanella sp.
ATTCGTTATTAACATCATTAATGTAATTATTGGAGATACAAAAAATGAAATTTATATTGGCGATTTTAGGCGGCGTTGCTTTGACAGGTTGCGGAATACTGCCACAAAAGAACATCTATACCGAAATAGACATTCACACTCCCAGACAAGTAGTGTGGGAGATTCTAATGAATAATAAATCTTACCCTACTTGGAACCCTTATCATGTAGTAGTTGAAGGCCAGTTAAAAGTGGGTGAACAATTATCACTTGTAATTCACAAACCCAACAATTCTGAAATTCATATCAAGCCTTGGGTCATGGACGTCATTGAATTTGAATTATTAAGCTGGGGCGGCGGCGTTACGGGTATTTTTCATGGAAAACATGTATTTGAATTACAAAGCATAAATGAATTCACTACTCGCTTAATACATCGTGAAACTTTTTCAGGCATTGCCATTCCATTTGCAGAACTGGATACCATAGAAGAGGGGTACAATCTCATGAATGAAGCGTTAAAACGGCGGGCCGAAGCGAACTTCAATATGCAAAAACGCACCATAGATACCATACACTCATCAAAGTAAAATGATTATAGTGTTAGTGAATTACTTCCTAGCACTATATTTTGTATTTTAATGATCTGTAAATTTATACCTTAATATCTTTTCTATTAATAACTGCATACCGACTATTTCAAACTGGGTTTCCATGGCCGAATGTAGGCGACTTAATCCTGCCTGCCATCGTAATACAAACCCCTAACTTCTCATTCAATATGATTAGTATCACAAAGTTGAAACATTTCTGTCACCGCACTGTCACTTATTGCGTTTATTTTCATGTCTGTTACTCACCATTGTTTGTTTTTTACAATCTAAAGGGTTCACATGAAAATAAAGCATGCATCACTGCACGGCAGCCTACTTACGTTGTCACTCACTATAAGCGCCGTCGTTAACGCAGGTGTATTAAGCGAGCAACAAACCGCCAACCCATGGTTTACCGACGCACAAAGCAGCATTGAACATAAACTATTACAAAAAAATACTAACCGAGCCAAAAACGTCATTTTATTTGTGGGTGACGGCATGGGTATATCCACACTAACCGCGGCGCGGATTTTACAAGCGCAAAAAAAAGGTGAACTAGGTGAAGAGAGTTTATTAAGCTTTGAGAGTTTTCCCTTTAGCGCACTGGTTAAAACCTACAACGTAGATGCACAAACGCCAGATTCAGCCGGTACTATGACCGCCATGGCATCGGGCATTAAAACCGACAAAGGCGTTATTGGTTT
>JAPYOO010000190.1 GCA_029938135.1 Bermanella sp.
GGTATTCAGGCGCTGGATTTGTTGGGCCGCAAAGTAATGATGACGCAAGGCCAGTCTTTGAAAAACTTTACTAAAATTATCCACACGTTCTGCAAAGAAGAAGCCGACAATGAAGAGCTGTCTATGTACACATCTAAGTTGTCTGAATTGATTAAGGAGTGGGGCAACCTTACTACACAAATTGGCATGGCGGCCATGAAAAATCGTGATGAAGTGGGTTCCGCTTCGGTTGATTACCTAATGTATTCAGGTTACGTAACACTTGCCTACATGTGGGCCACTATTGCCCGTGTAGCTCAACAAAAATTGGCAGAGGGTACTACCGAGGAAGACTTCTATAAGGCTAAATTAGTCACCGCGCGTTTCTATTTTACCCGTATCTTGCCGCGTACTCTTACCCATGCCAATACTATGTTGGCCGGTGCGGATACCTTGATGGATTTAGATGCTGATCACTTTTAATTTTTAGGGCCTATGTGCCCTTTTTATTAACTAAATCAGTATAAATAAAAAAGCCATAACCCTTGGGTTATGGCTTTTTTATGGGTGGTTTTAAATCTGTAAACAACCCATTACATAAACGTTCAAATCAAAATATTTACGTCTTTTTAGATTTAATATGACCATCGTGTGCATTCACAGTTTTAATATAACAACTATCATTTAAGGACCCACAAACGCTGCTGCAATAAAATTCTGAGTCCAATCCTCCCCACCCCAATTAACCCCGACTCAATACTCTGAGTTTATGGCAAATATTAGGCCCAAATTCACACAAATAAAGCCATTCAACGAATTTTAAACCAAGCAAAACCCTTTATCTAAAGGCTTTCCCGTAACCCCATACCCCTGTTTTTCATTACTTATAACAAATAGCTATTTCCACTGAGAACTTATACCAAAGAAGAAGTTATTGAAAAATTAGTTAATTTGGCCCACGCACAAATGTGAACCACATCACACTTTAGGTGCTCGATTTGCATCATTTGGTCCATTACTAAACCCGTCTCAATGGGGATAATTTACGAATCAAATACGCAATACAAACGTAACTTAATTTAGCCCACATAAATTAAGGGCAAAAAAACGCTCTAATTAGAAAGGAGATTTTTTAACCCAAGTCATTAGAAGATGAATAACCCACCACTCCATCAGCGTATTAAAGCTAGTTTAAATTCTAAAATAAAAATGAAAGGCGGCAAAAAATGAAAATAAAAACATCACTTAATTTAATAACGAAAAATAAATACCTGGCGATTGTAATCCCTATTCTAATGTCGGCCCAGGCTCAATCTATAGAGTTTAACATGGGAGAAATTGAAGGCAGTTTTGATAGTCAACTATCTATCGGCTCCAGTTGGCGAGTGGAATCGCAAGATCCTAGTTTAATTTCAGGCGTGACCGATAAACCATCCAATAGTGATGATGCCAATCGAAACTACAAAGGTGGTGATGCCTTTTCTCAAATTTTTAAGGGCAGTCATGACCTGCAATTCAGTTATCAGAATGTAGGTGGTTTTATACGCGGTAAATACTGGTACGACTCGGCACTGGACAATAACAGCGTAGCTTATGGTCACAGCCCGACCACTACTGGCAGTGGTGTGGGTGGTGCAGAACTTCCCTACGACAATCCAAATACAAAACTCGACGACTCCAGTTTTAATGATCTGTCTAAAGCCAAGGGCGCCACATTATTAGATGCGTTTATTTATGGTGAATTTGAAATACTAGATATGCCAGTGGATCTACGTTTAGGTAAACAAGTGGTGTCTTGGGGAGAGTCCACTTTTATTCGCGGTGGGGTAAACAGCATTAACCCTGTGGATGTAAATGCATTCCGTCGCCCGGGCGCTGAAATTAAAGAAGGGCTATTACCGGTAAACATGGTGTATTCCAATATTGGCTTAACTCAAAATTTAAGCATGGAAACCTTCTACCAATTGGAGTTTCAAGAAACCGTAGTACCCGGTTGTGGCACCTTTTTCTCAACCAATGACTATGCAGCTGAGGGCTGTAACTCAATCTCTGTTTTAGGGGGCGCGACCAGTATTGCCCGAGCTGATGAGGGTGTACATAAGGCCAGTGATGAGGGTCAGTTTGGTATTGCTTTCCGTTATCTTTCAGAAGCTCTGGGGGATACTGAGTTTGGTTTCTATGCAATGAACATTCATAGCCGTGCCCCCTTGATTAGTGGCATTAAACATTCGTTAAGTGGTGCACAAGAAGGGGCTGCTTATGTAACGGGTGCAAACCTAGCCTATGGAACCGCTAACCTGAGTACCACACAAGGTGAAACTCCCGCCGCTTTGCAAGTCGGTATTGATGCCGGTGACCAAAACTCAATCGCCCTGCAAGCAGCTGCCACCTCAGCCGGTAATTCTTATGTGGCGGTGGCCCGTGCCACCGGTTCTCGTTATTTCTCTACCTTCCCTGAAGACATTCAATTGGCCGGGTTGAGCTTTGCCACCAATGTGGGCCCCATTGCCTTATCAGGTGAACTTAGCCATACCCTGGACATGCCGATTCAAATTAACGGTCCGTCTTTAATTAGCACCTTGCTTACGGGGCAATCCATAGCCACTGAACTGGAAGAAGAATATGCCGCCACCCCCGCAGGGGGCACGACCGAAGGGTTTCGTCGCTTTGATGTTACTCAGGCGCAATTATCAGCCATTAAATTTATTGACCAGTTTGCTGGGGCCAGCCGCATGACCTTAATTGGTGAAGCGGGTTATACCTTTATTCACAGTTTTTCTGAAGACGTGCATGCTATTAAATTTGGCCGCGCAGATAGTTTTGGCATACCGGGCTCAGCCGAAAGTGAAGATGACGGCTTTGTCACCGAACGTTCGTGGGGTTATCGTGCGCGCCTAGTGGCCGAATATTCCGATTCATTTTTTGGTATGAACTTAAAACCCACCATTGCCTGGAGTCATGATGTGAAGGGTTACGCCCCTCAACCCGGTGGTAACTTTAGTGAAGGGCAAAAATCCTTGGGCCTAAGTGTGCAAGCCACTTACCTTGAAACCTACAGTGCAAATGTTTCTTACACTCAGTATATGGGCGGCGATTTCAGCGTTCTAAGCGACCATGATTTTGCTTCCATTAGCCTGGGCATGCAGTTTTAAACTTATATCAATAAAAGGGTTTTAATAATGAATATAAAAAATATCACAACACCTTTAATTATTTTTACCTTGGTAAGCGCACCGGCTTTTTCCAAGGTAACATCTTTGGAAGCAGGTAAATTAGGGGGCGATCTGACAGCCATGGGCGCCGAACAGGCGCCGAATGAAAGTGGCAGCATTCCCCGGTATAGCGGTGGTTTACTGCAAGATATAAACGCCAATCCTATTGCCAATATCTTTGCAGATGAAAAACCGCTATTTACTATTACCAGTAAAAATCTAGAGAAATATCGCCTAAATTTAACCCAGGGCCAAATCGCTTTGTTTGAGAAATACCCACAAAGCTACAAAATGCCAGTATACCCCACCCACAGAACCGCAGCGTTCCCAAAAAATATTTACCAAAAAGCCAAAAAAAATGCCACCAGAGCCGAGCTGGTAGATGGTGGTAACGGCATGATTAATTTTGATGAAACCGTGCCTTTTGCCATACCTAAAAACGGTTTAGAGGTAATTTGGAATCACGTAAGCCGCTACCGTGGCGGTAGTATCGAGCGTAATCTGGCCACCCTGCCGGTGCAACGTAACGGTGGGTTTACTCCGGTTAAAGTGCGTGCGCAGCTTACTGCCCCTCAGTATCTGGATGGCGGTTTCGATAGTAAAGAAGATAACAACGTGCTTTTTTACTACACCCAGGCCGTGAAATCTCCGGCTCGTTTAACCGGCAACGTATTACTGGTGCATGAAACCATTGACCAGATAAGTCAGCCGCGCATGGCCTGGTCTTATAATGCAGGTCAGCGTCGGGTACGTCGGGCGCCACAAATAGCTTACGATGCTCCCGGGCAAGCGTCAGATGGTTTACGTACCTCTGATCAGACAGACATGTATAACGGCGCTCCAAATAAATACGATTGGAAGTTAGTGGGTAAAACTGAAATATATATTCCCTACAATTCGTATAAGTTGGCTGACCCTGAATTGAAATACAAAGATATCGTTCAGGCGGGTCACATTAATCAAGACTATAGCCGTTATGAATTACACAGAGTATGGAAAGTAGAAGCGACGTTAAAAGAAGGTGAACGCCACGTATATGGTAAGCGAACCTTTTATGTAGATGAAGACAGCTGGCAGATTGCTCTAGCCGATCACTATGATAAACGGGACGTTTTATGGCGTGTATCTGAGGGTCATGCTCTGCAATTTGTAAATGCCAATACCCCATGGTACGTATCGACCACCAACTACGATCTATTGTCGGGTCGGTACCTGGTGGAACTTAACAACGAAGAGCACCAGCCGTTTAACTTTGGAAAAAAAGTGAAACGTAAAGACTTTACCGCCTCCGCTTTGCGACGTTCAGGAAAGCGTTAAGCTAAGCCTGCATCATTTATGTCAAAAAAGAAGAGCCTAAGTTATCACAACTTAGGTTCTTCTTAGCCGTTATATTCCATAGTTTAAATTTTTATCACCTGTCGAATATCATAATAACTTCAATAAGCATACTTAAAATGAATAATATCTTCAGGTACTTTTGCATTTTTATGTTCTAATTTAACGAAGGGGTTTACACATTATATTGTTGCTGTGCGTATTCAGTATAGCTATATAGAAAGTGTTATTTAGTACCCTAAATCCACCACCAAAATAAAACTCTTGATTCACCAACCTTCCGACAACGGCCCTTTGCAGCTGCGCTGTTATTGATTATAACTTTTTTATTTCACAATAAATGGCCAAGTCCCCATCGACTTTTCGCTTCACCTTGCAGCGACGCTGTACATCGAGAAAACTAAAGGATGAGTTTAACCATGGCCGTTACTAGCATTTATTGGGCGCCCTTAATTTCGTTGTTTTGGGCACGTACATGGAGGTTATAAGCACCCCAAACAATACCGATGTGCCGCCTATATAGTGGAATATTTCAATACTTTCTCCCAGCAGAATACTGGCCAAAATAGCATTGATGATGGGTGTAATGTACAAAACAAGCCCGGCCTGATTTACACCTAGCTTACGCTGTACTATTTCATAGCTTTTGTAAGCAAAAATTGATGGAACAATAGCCACTGTCGACACCAGTGCTAACAGGCTCCAGCTAAATTCAAAACTCACTTGTACATGCTCATAGGCACTAACAGGTAATAACACTAACAGCCCAAAAAAGATGACACCTAAAAATCGCTCGTTCGCATTCAGGTCAGTTACATATTTTTTAAGTAATATGGAATACAAAGCCCAGCTTAATGCGGCCCCTAATATCCACATGTCACCCACCGAAAATGCCAACGTTTTGAATAACGTGAAATCTCCCTTAAAAATAATAATCAGTACACCTACAAAAGAAAGTAATATGCCGACAATGTGTACTGGCGACAAAAATGTTTTAAAGAAGAATAAAGACAACAACACAATAAAAATAGGCGACAGTGAATAAATAAGCGCGATATTGGTTCCCGTGGTGGCTTGTGCCCCCTTGTAAACAAAAGCCGCGGCGATGGCAATGCCCGTTATGCCCTGCATTAAAAGTGGCCATTTGTTATTGTAAAACTTTATAAGTAGGCCCTTATTAAAATGCAGGCTAAAAATTATCAACAGCACAAAAGCCATTAACCAGCGATAAAAAGCTAACGATGCAGGCGGAATGATCTGAGTTGAAAACTTGGCGGCAATCATATTTATGGAGAAAAAAAGAGCGGTAAGAATGAGCAGGCCTACGCCTAATAGCTTGTCTTTATTGATCATATTTATGGTACTTATTATCTTTAGCCATATTAGAGTTTCCTAATCGTTCAACGAAAAAAAGGAATATGAGTTTACCTTCTCACATTCCTTAATAATATAAATAGCGGCACTAAGTTACAGTCTATTTAAAATTTCGGTGGATACCTCGTTGGTTGAGGCCGGCAATGTCCAGTGCAGCCTGTGGATAGAAGTACATTTTCCGACCTCTAAATAACCTAGCTCGGCTACCACGCCTTCGGGGTTACTAAGTGAACACCAATTTCTTATGCCCCGTGATTATTGGTTAAACTCGGGGCATCAGTAAAGGGGAAGTATTTATTCTTGCTGCGCTTCTTTTGCTTGTTTGCGTAAATCGCTTACCTGGTCGTACCCTATGCCCCAGTTAACGGTATTTACTTCGTCAATCACCACAAAGGTAGTGGACGGATTTTTATTCAACACTTTTACCATTAACTCGGTGGTGCCTTTAATGAGCGCCTGCTTTTGCTCGTTGCTAACACCTTCGTCGGTAATCTTAATGTTTATATATGGCATAATTTTCTTCTCTATTAAGTGGGTTTTCTTGTTTAAATTAGACAGATTAAGTTAAGCTATTTTTTGTGTCAGGCTGACTGTTGTATTTTTTGTCAGGGCCGTTATTGCCTCTTCAAAATATTCAACCGAGTTTGAGCCAGTAACTAAAGTTTGTTCATTAAAAACAAACGCTGGCACACTGCTAAGGCCCAAACTTTGAACACGTTTTTGTTTACGTGCCAGTGCTTGTGTAACCTCATTGGAGGTTAGGGCATTTTTTGTTGTGAAGCGATCCAGACCTAATTGCTCGGCAAGGTCCAGCAGCACTTGGGTATTATTGATATCTAGGCCGCGCTTAAAGTAGGCATCTATCAGTAATTCGTTCATGGCTTGCTGCATGTTGTGGCCTTCGCACCACTGCATCAGCCTGTG
>JAPYOO010000020.1 GCA_029938135.1 Bermanella sp.
GGCCCATCACATGCCAGTCGATAAGCTCATGATCTTTAAAAAATTTATATTCACCAGTTATTAAGCGACCTTTACTGAACTGAATAACAGCGCAGCGTTTGCCGTGGCCTGCCGATCTGGCCATCGTGCCAAAAGCTGAACTGCTTTTTCCTTTTCCTGTGCCTTTTAACAAGATAAGTACACCACGTTCTTCAGTGGATTTAGCAATTTTTGCATCCATGATGGCTTTTCTAGAGGCCATGCGTTTTTGGTGTTTTTGATCACTCATTTGTGTTTTACACTCATTGAAGTTAGGCGGTATCTGGCATAACAATATATTGGGCACCCAACTGCTGGGCCATGATTTGGGCGCGCCCGCGTTTAACGTCGGACTTTTCCATATCTATCAGCACAGCGTTTTTACCTAGGCTGATATTCGCCACCGATTGATTGCTGCGGCCATCGGTTAATATGTAACTGCGAACAAAGAGGTTAGGAATTTGGCGTTTTAATTTTTTTAAATACTGCTCGGCTTGTATCAAAGCATTTCGAAAAGGCGTACCGCCGGCTGCGGTTATGGTGTCCAGAAACTCGGTAATCCGTTTGGGGGCACGTACCTTTGGTAGTAGCTCTTGAACCTGATCGTTACCAAAACCCAAAATGCACACTTGCTCTCGTTTAAGGTATGCCTGCTGGGATATATTCAACACCAACCCTTTAGCTTGGGCAAAGCTGTTGTGCGCCAAAGTGGATGCGCTAGTATCTAGCATGACAAAATGCAGCACTGCCTGACCCGTTTGTGCTTTTTTATACGACAAAGACTTGGGCGGCCAACTACCGGCATTGCGAACTAGAGTATGAAACCAGTTGGCCGATGTTGATTTGTTTTGAGAAGCGTGACGTCCGCCAATTGTTTTTCCATTTTGTTTACCCACCCCGCTTAATAACGATTTATTAGGCTCAGTATGTATCGATATATGGGTTAAATTAGAAATTCTACTGGCCTTTGTGGTTTGTGTTTGGGGTGCCATACTCCCCCAGCTGCCTTCTTTTTCATTGCTACTATCTAGGCTTGGCGACGACGGCCGTGTAAAGGGGCTTTCATGGTGCGGCTTAGAATCTGTTGCACTATTAGATGAATTAGTTGGCGAGTTACCTGAAGAGTTTCCTGGCGGGCTGGACCCGGAATCTGCTTTTCTGCGATGGGCCAATACCAGATCACACACCGAGTCTAGATCGTCTTCTGTTATATTTTTATTTTCATTCCAGGCGGCATGAGCCAAGGCCGCACGATACCACACTAGATCGGCTCGCAAACCATCCACGTTAGCATCGCTGCAACGCTGGGCAATTTGACGGCGAATGTCTATTGAACAGTTAATATTATTTAAGGACTCACGGGCTGAATGAATACGAGTAATAAGTTGTTGCTGTTGTGATTGATATTCATGGCAAAAATCGTCAGAATTAATATCAAATGCCTCTCGGCGAGCAACGATTTCCATACGATCTTCAATAGTGAACTGATTATCCAGCTCCACCATCAAACCAAAACGATCCTTCAGCTGCTCACGCAATTCCCCTTCATCCGGATTCATGGTGCCTAGTAATAAAAATTCAGCTACATGTTTATGGCTAATGCCATCCCGTTCGATGTGGTTTATGCCACTGGCTGCTACATCCAATAATAGATCTACTAAGGAGTCAGCTAACAAGTTTACTTCATCCACATACAACACCCCACCATGAGCCTTTGCCAATAAGCCCGATTTAACTTTTACCTGTTGTTCATTTAAAACTGATTGTAAATCCAGGGTGCCCACCAGCATTTCTTCACTGGCCCCTAACGGTAGGGTAACAAAATCATGTGTTTGTTCAGGGAGTAACTGCGCCAGACCTCGGGCCAGAGTAGATTTAGCACAGCCCCTAGGGCCACTGATCAACACCCCGCCTATGGCAGGGTTTATAGCGGCCAGAATCAAGGCTTTTTTAAAATTTTCAAGCCCTGCCACGGCTGAAAAAGGAAATTGCTGCATATTAATTCCTCCATAGCCAAGTAAACCCATAGGCTCAGGGGTTAAATAAATATCAGCGAATAAGGATGCAATAAGGGAAGTAACAGATTTAATTTGGATCGTCTCAATAGCCGCGCGTTAAACACGGAAATACCAGACGCTAAATTACCTAGGGAGGTTTGCGCCTTGCTATTGATCACCAAGATCGAACACCATTTGGCGTTCATCTGTTGAACACACGGACCTGTGCGTCCGTATGACTTCTATATTCCTGCCGAATATCACTGAAGCTGGTATCAAGCAGGTATCCTGGCTTACGTCTTAACTTGTTACCCTTCCCAGAGGTTCAGCTCCAGTGAATAACAGTTGTTGGCGAAGACGTTTACAGTTGCGGAGGCAGCGACGGATTAACCGTACTTCCCTTTTAATTCATATGATGAACACTTGACGGCGCAAGATTATTTCAATGGAGCGAAAGTGTCAATTCAATTATATTTAACCGTTAACCTAGCCTAAAGCATTACGCCTGCCATTTTAAGAAAGCAAGCATGCAAAACTATAAAAAGCATACGCTATAATTACTGCGACACAGAATAATTTATTTTGTTAGTTGCGTCGTCTATGGCTTATCTGTAGCATTCGCGCCACTTAATTCATTTTAGAATAATGGTCTCAAACTCATGGAAGGTGAGTTTGGGTTAAATGGGAAGTAAGTTAAAGTCTTACGCTGCCCCCGCAACGGTGATGGATATCCTCCTTAGCCCGATACCAGCCATTAATAACTCTAAATCCCAGTAATTAGTTGCGGAGGGCGACGTTACAATGCACACACTCATCTCAATATATCTCCAGGGTAGTCACTTTGACTGTCTTCCCAAACTCTTAAAATTTTACCAACGGCACAGTTACTGAATTTTTCAGACCCTGATTAAGTCTGTTGTGAGCAATTGCTTAAACTTATACACAAGTTTGTAAATTTAGAGAGATACCATGTACACACGACTGTGCACCATAGCGTGCTTTTCCATTTTATCGATTCCAAGTATCACTCTAGCGGAAGAGTTGACTCTGTATGACCGTATTAGTGAGCTTGAAAAAATACTACACAAACCCACACACAATTTCACTAACACACTAAACATAAAGGGCGTAGTTGAACTGGAGGCGTTTTCAGAAAACAAATCAGGTAACAATGACAGCGATACTCGCCTTGCCACTGTAGAAGTGAACATCGAAGCTCAAATAAACCCGTGGACTCAGGCGCACATATTGTTATTACACGAAGACGGTGAGGACCAGGATCTAGTAATTGACGAAGGTTTTATTGCATTTTCATTTAACAAAAACGCAATTCAAGTGACGGCCGGTAAACAGGTTCTTCCATTTGCTCGTTTTGAATCACACATGATCTCTGATCCGCTAACCCTTGAAATGGCCGAGACCAATGACAGTGCCGTTGTTACACGTTTTGATGGAGATGAATTACACGCAACTATTTATTTTTTTAAAGGGGATATTCAGAAGGTAAGCGGCAATAAGAACGCCACACAAGTGGGTGCCCATTTAGGATATGTCATCAACTTCAATGAGCTTCATATTGATTTTGGAGTGGATTATCTAAACGATTTATCAGAGTCTGAAGGATTCTTGGGATATTTTGAAAATGCAGACGGTGATCCTATCATTCAACAAAACGTACCCGGTGTTGCGGTAAATACCTTGATCACCATGAAAGATTGGCACGCTATTTTTGAGTACGTAAGCGCTACCCGACAATACGATTCAAGGGATCTAGTTTTTGCCGTAGATGGCGCCCAACCAAGCAGTTTCAATGCAGAGCTTTCCCATAATTTTGTACTGTCCGGTAAAGATGTCAATTTAGCTTTTGCTATTCAAGGTTCAAATCAAGCGCTTAATTTTAAGCTACCCAAGCAACGTGAAATGGTAAGTGCCTCTTATGCACTACAACCACAAACATCCTTGGCCGTAGAATACATGCATGCAAGCCGCTATCACCCAAAACATGGTGCCAGTGACGCATCATCTAATGTGGTGAGTTTGCAATTGGCCGCCCAGTTTTAGAAATTTTAAATCATAAAGAGACCATGGGTCTCACGGAGAAATATTATGTTAAGTCAAACTGCTAACACTACCCATGTTTCAGCTTCAAGCGTGCAAAAAAGTCAGATTTTATCTGCGGCCGTATTGGGTTTCATTATCATGATAGGCGTAGGCTTGGCACCCATGGAAGTGGCACATAATGCCGCTCACGACACCCGCCATTCTTTTGCATTTCCTTGCCATTAAATTAGGTCTATATCATGATTTTTAGAAACCTAGTATTTGCAGCCCTCGCGGTGGGCATTATTTCAGGACTGGTATTGGCCCTTGCTCAGCAAGCCGCGGTGGCGCCCACTATATTAGCAGCAGAAGCCTTTGAAATTAATGAAGCCGAGCCCGCCTTACAGGCACACGGGCATGAACATGCAGCACACAGTCACGACCCAGAAGCGTGGGCGCCGGAAGATGGGGCTGAGCGACTTTTTTACACCACTGTGGCCAATATTCTTGCGGCCATTGGATTTGCCTTATTAATATTAAGTGCCATGGCTTACTCAGGCAAAGGCAACCTAAAAAACGGCGCTCTGTGGGGGCTAGCCGGATATCTTACTTTTTTTGTTGCACCCGCTATTGGTTTGCACCCTGAGATCCCAGGAATGGAAGCCGCCAATTTGCAAGGCCGCCAGGGGTGGTGGTTAATCACAGTAACCCTTACAGCCACCGGCTTAGCATTAATTGCCTTTGGCCAAGCCAGCCTGAAACTGGGCGGCGTTGTGTTATTGCTTATTCCTCATGTGCTGGGTGCACCTTTACCTGAAACCCATGGTTTCGCTCACCCGGATGCGATAGCCGTAGCAACACTGGAAAGGCTGGCTGAAAACTTTGTACAAGCCACCGCCATCGCTAATGGTGTGTTCTGGTTAGTATTGGGTGTAAGCTCAGGTTACTTGATTAATAAGTTTGGCATTATTAAAGCCGAAGAAGCTTAACGCCTCACTCCTTGGGCTTGTAAATAAGTCCAAGGAGGTTGGTTATTCTACAGAGATACACCTACCCTATGAACTTCACTGACGGCATAATGCAAACATTTAAGGGATTTCTAAAAGGCGACACTCAACTCTTAGCAGATATTCAGAATCACCCCTTTACCCTATCTGCCACAAGCTGGCATTTCACCCTACCTACACTGCATGCTTTTATGGGCGCTCAAGCACCGTTATTTTCAGAGTTGAATTACAAGCAATTTAGACAACAACTATTTCACAGTCCCATTAATGAAAATCTGAAAATAGTGAACGGGAAAATCATCATCATAGACAATCAACACCATGTTGATGTGACGACCTACGCATTGAGCAGAATTGAAAAGGTTTAGAAATTAGCGGCAGACACAAAAATACCCCATCATTAATCACTTAATGAGGAGGCATATTTTAAATACAACGAATGAATTTAGTGTAGTGTCTCAGAAGTGGCTATTTCTTTTAAGGCGCTCACTAATAGACTGTTTTGCTCTGAAGTGCCTACGGTAATACGCAGGCAGTCTTTTAACAAATCATGACCGCCATCCAAACATTTAATCAAAATATTTTTTGATTTTAATCCTTCAAACCAGTTTCTAGCCATACCTTGTGGCGCTCTCACTAATACAAAATTGGCTTCACTTGGAAATACCTGCAAACCTTTAATGGCCACTAAATCATTCATTAAGACTAAACGATCCACTCTAAGTTGTTCAGTTTGCACTAAAAGCATGTCGTAATGCTCTAAAGCGAACAAGGTACTTGCTTGCGTTAAAATATTTATATTGTAGGGCAAGCGTATTTTTTCTAATTCGTCTAACCACTCACGCCGGCCAACTATCATTCCTAATCGCAATCCGGCCAAACCTACTTTTGACAATGTGCGCATGATCAAAACATGCTCGTATTCATTTAATAACTCTAGGTGATCGGCGTCGGTGAAAGCGGTATAGGCTTCATCAATTACCACTAAACCTTCAGAGGCTTCGATGATACTTTTAATGCTGGTGGCCGACCAAAGGTTACCTGTTGGGTTATTGGGCTGCGCCAAGAATATCAATTCAGGCTGATGCTCATTGATAGCGGTTAACATGGCCACTTCATCTAACTCAAAATCAGCTGTTAGTGGCACACCTATGTAATTCAAACCGCAAAAAGTGGCGATCATTTTGTACATCACAAAACCCGGCTCAGGCGCTAAGATAGTGGCCCCCGGTTTAGCCAATGCCATGGCTAACAGCTGAATAATTTCATCACTGCCGTTACCTAATAAAATATCATAGTCATCACTGATGCCCATGACCTTGCGCATTTCATCTTTTACATGCTGTGCCTGTGGATCGGGATAACGATTAATAGGCAATGTTTTAAGCATTTCGGCCCAGGTTTCTTTGGCGATGGCAGGCCAAGTATAAGGGTTTTCCATGGCATCCAGTTTTAACATGCCTTCCGAGTTAGGCACCGGATAAGCACTTAGGTCTTGAATTTCTTGACGGATTAACTTTTTAACTCGGCTCATGTTTAACCTTTTAATTCAAAATATGTGTGCCTATACATAAAAAACCCTAAAACTAAAATAGTGTTAGGGTTTTATCAAATACATTAACTAGGTATGGGCTGCTTTATTTTTTAATACGATACTCAGCACTGCGTGCGTGAGCCGTTAATGACTCACCACGAGCCAATACAGATGCGACCTTGCCCAATTCAGAGGCACCGTCCGCACTGCACATAATCAATGAACTGCGCTTTTGGAAATCATACACCCCTAAAGGTGAAGAGAAACGAGCAGTACCTGATGTTGGTAATACATGATTTGGTCCGGCACAGTAATCGCCTAAGGCTTCGGCGGTGTAACGCCCCATAAAGATGGCACCTGCGTGGCGAATTTGTTTCGCCGCCGCCTGTGGGTCTTCTATGGATAATTCCAAGTGCTCAGGTGCAATGCGATTACTAAGAGCAATGGCCTCATCAAGGTCCTTCACTTTTATTAACGCACCACGCCCAGACAACGAAGCTCGGATCATTTCCTGACGTTCCATTTCTGGTAATAGCTTGTTGATGCTTTTTTCAACTTCCTCTAAGAAATTTTCATCCCAGCTAATTAAAATAGCCTGTGCATCTTCATCGTGTTCGGCCTGACTAAACAAGTCCATGGCAATCCAATCGGCATCGGTTTTACCATCGCATATCACCAGGATTTCAGAAGGCCCGGCGATCATGTCTATGCCTACTTCACCAAATACAAAACGCTTGGCCGTGGCCACATATATATTGCCTGGGCCAACAATTTTGTCGACCTTCGGAATCGTTTGCGTGCCATATGCCAAAGCGGCTACGGCTTGTGCACCACCCACAGTAAAGACACGCGTCACACCTGCCGCTGCGGCCGCTGCCAATACCAATTGGTTTACTTCGCCACCTGGCGTAGGAACCACCATAATGATTTCTTTCACGCCCGCCACATGGGCAGGAATGGCATTCATTAATACACTAGAAGGATAAGAAGCTTTGCCGCCGGGTACATAAATACCTACGCGGTCCATGGCGGTAATTTGCTGTCCCAGCACAGTGCCGTCTTCTTCCTCATACTGCCAAGATTCGGTGCGCTGGCGTTCGTGGTAACGACGTACACGTTCGGCTGCTGTTAATAAGGCTTTGCTTTGATCATGGGGGAGGTTTTTCAGGGCTTCTAGTAATTCGTCCTGACCTACTTCCAACTGATCCATGCTATTCACTTGTAAATGATCAAAACGATTACTGTATTCAATAACCGCGTCATCACCGCGTGCTTTCACTTGCTGCAAAATATCCAGTACGGTTTGCTGTACTTGAGTATCTGACACAGATTCCCACGCCAGCAATTTATCAAGAGACTGAGAGAAATCAGCTTGTCGACTATCAAGTTTTTGTATTTTAAAAGTCATGTTGTTTCCGGCCTAACGGCGACGCTCTACAGCCGCTGCTAATTTTTCAATAATGGGCTGAATCTGCAAGTGCTTGATCTTCATGGCGGCTTTACCCACTACTAACCTAGAACTAATAGGCGCTATTAAATCACGCTCTTCTAGGCCATTGGCTTTAAGGGTGTTACCGGTATCTACGATATCAACAATCATATCCGCCAGACCCATAATAGGTGCCAGCTCCATTCCGCCGTACAATTTAATGATGTCGGCTTGACGGCCTTGTTCAGCAAAAAAGCGTTTGGTTAAACCTACAAATTTAGACGCCACTTTAATGCGACCTTGAGGATCAACCGCGCCTTTAAGAGCACACGTCATTAAACGACAGGTAGCAATGTTTAAATCCAACGGCTCATAAAGATCTTGGCTGTTGTATTCCATCAACACATCTTTACCCGCAACACCCATGTCGGCTGCGCCGTACTCTACATATGTTGGCACGTCAGTGGCACGAATAACCACCAACTTAATATGTTCATGATTGGTATCAAAAATTAGCTTACGGCTTTTTTTAATATCTTCTGCTGGCACGATGCCCGCCTCTGCAAATAACGGCAGAGTGTCATCAAGAATACGACCTTTAGAAAGGGCAATTGTGAGAGGCTGTTGACTCATTTTCATTCCTAAACAAAAACAGTTTGAGCAAGCTTGTATGCCTACTCAAATATTTTCTATAACAAATCTTATTTTGGCAAACGGCGTACATTGGCGCCGATTAACTGTAATTTTTCATCGATGCATTCGTAACCACGGTCAATGTGGTAAATACGATCAACGACTGTTTCGCCTTTGGCCATCATCGCTGCAATCACTAAACTGGCCGATGCACGCAAGTCGGTTGCCATCACTGGAGCGCCAGTGAAAGAATCACCACCCTTAGTGAAACAGGTATTACCTTCTTGCACGATGTTTGCACCCATGCGTCGTAATTCTTGCACGTGCATGAAGCGATTTTCAAAAATGGTTTCGGTAACCGTCGCACTGCCCTCGGCGACGATATTCATCACCAAAAATTGGGCCTGCATGTCGGTGGGGAAAGCAGGATATGGGGCTGTTTTAACACTAACTGCCTTTGGCCTACGCCCTTCCATATCTAGGCTAATCCAATCATCACCCGTTTCAATTTTAGCGCCGGCTTCTTCTAGTTTATGCAATACCGCTTCTAGGATATCAGCACGGGTGTCTTTAAGTTTAATACTACCACCGGTAGCCGCAGCGGCCACTAGATAAGTACCGGTTTCGATGCGGTCTGGCATCACGTCGTAATGACAACCATGCAAAGACTCAACGCCTTCGATGCGAATGACATCAGTACCATGGCCAGTGATTTTGGCACCCATGGCAATTAGACATTCTGCTAAGTCAACTACCTCTGGTTCGCGTGCGGCATTTTCAAGGTGTGTTACACCATCGGCCAAAACGGCTGCCATCAACAGGTTTTCGGTGCCGGTTACGGTAACCGTATCCATCAAGAATTTAGCGCCTTTTAAGCGACCATCAACAGTGGCTTTTACATAACCATCGGTCACTTCTATAGTGGCACCCATAGCTTCTAAACCTGAAAGATGAATATCTACTGGGCGAGAACCAATGGCACAGCCACCGGGAAGTGACACTTGCGCTTCGCCGAAACGAGCGAGCAATGGCCCTAATACTAAAATAGAGGCACGCATAGTTTTAACTAATTCATACGGTGCTACTAAGGTTTTAATGTTGTTGGCGTTCACTTCAATGGAGATATCTTCCCCCATTACCAAATCAACACCCATAGTCCCCAACAGATTAATCATGGTTGTCACATCATTAAGATGCGGCAAATTACCAATGGTAATGGGAGTATTCGCCAGCAATGTCGCCGCGATAATAGGCAGGGCCGAGTTTTTAGCACCTGAGATGCGCAGTTCCCCAGAAACCGGGGCGCTACCTTGAATTACTAATTTGTCCATTGAAGGCATAACGCTACTACTTCTTATTTAGTTATTGTGCAGCCCATTGGGCCGGAGTGTAGGTTTTAATGCTGACGGCGTGTACCGAGCCATCTGCAATTTTTTCGTTTAGCGCGCCGTATACAAACTGCTGACGCTTAACGGCATTGAGTCCTTCAAATTCGTCGCCTATCACTGTGATGTGGTAGGTGTGTCCATCGTTTTCCACTGTAACCTGACAGGTTTCTAACTTGCCAGCCAATAAGGTTTGTAACTCGTCAGTGCTCATGCTTTCTCCAAGTCACTCTATCAATTGAGTGCTATAGCAATTCAGTGAAAATAAAGGCGCGGATTATAGCCCAGAAACAGGCAAATAGCTAAGTCCAATACCACTGTCTGCTAGTTTTGTATGGTAAACAGACTATCAAGCTGTGCGCCTTTAATCATGGCTCTTAAGCTGGCTGGCATGCCTGAAAACACCAGACTTTTTTGTTGTTTTGAGGCATAGCGCAACCAACTGAGTAACAACGCCATAGCTGCACTAGAACAAGCCTGAACCTGACTCAAATCTAGGCTCACTTGCTTGCCTCCTTCGTTGATGACAGTAAAGCCCTCTTGTTCTACTTCTACTACCGAGTCAAAACTTAAATCACCTACAACACCATAACTATCCACACCGAGCTGCTCAATTTGCTGTTTATGCACCCTCCTCCTCCTTAATTTTAATGACTGACGGCGCCTTTAATTCTAAACTCCAAGCTTTAATCGCTAAGTCTAAATCGCCTTGATGATTCGTTACCAAACGGGCAAATTGATCACGAAATAATTGACCAATATTTACCCCGCTAATAATGACATTCTGGATCATCCAGCGTTGATGCTTTTTATGAAAAAACAGGCTTTGAATAACCGAATATACTTGGCCACTGGCGGTTACCACTTCAAGCTCAACTTGCGTATTTCGCTGACTTTGATGGGCATTTTTAAGTGGTTTTAGGCGAATTTTGTAATCTTCAAACTCCCACAAACCCCGAGCATAAGTATTCAACAGGGTGGATTTGAAGACATCGTGAAAATCGTTTTTTTGCTGTTTACTGGATTTTTTATAGTATTTTGCCATCACTCGACGGGTCATGCGTTTGAAATCTACCGCGTTGCCTATTACCTCTTCTACCGCCAGAATGCGGGCTTTTTCATCCACAATTTCGGAATTTTTTAGCGCTTCTATACGCGCCATCAAAGCTTGTATTCGCTCACTTACCAGCTTATGAGCATCCTCAGGGTTGCCCTCCCCCCAAACAGGAAACAACACACACGTAAGCCACAACCCTAAAAGAAGTTTCATTGACTATTCACTGCGACTAAACAAAAACTGACCAATTAACTCTTCTAAAACAATAGAAGACTGAGTGTCTTCGATTTCGTCTGCATTCATAAGTGTTTCTTCGTCTGCCCCCACACTTAACCCTATGTATTTTTCACCCAATAAACCCGCCGTTAAAATAGAGGCTGACGTATCCGTAGTGAGAGGCACATTTTTATCTATAGCCATCTTTACTACCGCCACATAGTCTTCGGTATCCAGCTCAATACTCACGACTCGACCTATGGTCACCCCAGATAACGAAACCTTGGCACGCTCACTTAAACCCGACAGATTTTCAAAACGTGCATATAAAATATAACGTTGATCTTTGTCGGTAAAATTCAAACCACTGGCATTAAACGCCAACACAACTAAGGCTAATATGCCCGCTATAACAAAAACACCCACACTAATTTCCAAACGTTTACTGATCATAACAAGCTCCTAAAAAATTCGGATTTAGCACTGACAACAGGACCTGTAAATCTCATTAAAACCCTCCCAACATGACCGCTGTTAATACAAAATCCAGCCCCAAAACGGCCAAAGATGCTTGCACGACGGTTTGCGTCGTCGCACGACTAATGCCCATGGACGTAGGAAGAGCATTCCAGCCCTGAAAAATCGCAATCCATGTCACGACCACGGCAAACACTACACTCTTAATTACGCCCTTTACAATGTCGCCATAAAATTCCACCGAGCCTTGCATATTGGCCCAGTAAGAACCCTCATAGATGCCCAACATATCAACAGCCACCAGCGCACCACCATAAATGCCCAATACACAAAACATTAAATTTAAAAGCGGTAAACAAATAATCCCGCCCCACAGTCTTGGTGACATAATACGTTTGAACGGATCCACCCCCATGATCTCCATAGCGCTTAACTGTTCTGTCGCTTTCATTAAACCTATTTCGGCGGTCAGAGCAGAGCCGGCACGACCCGCAAATAACAAGGCACTCACCACTGGGCCAAATTCACGTAAAATCGATAGTGCCACCATTTGCCCTACCGCTTCTTGGGAGCCGTAGTCCACTAATATGTGATAGCCCTGCAGAGCAAGCACCATGCCTACAAATAAACCGGAGACTAAAATGATAGGCAAAGACAACACACCTAGGTTGTATACCTGATAAACCAAACGAGAAAGCGGTGCTTTAAAACCCTTACCCCAGTTTAAACTCTGCACTAAAAACCAGCCTGCACGGCCAAACGTAGCGCAGATATCAAGGGCATTCATCCCTATACGACGCACGCCGTTAATTATGTAATGGTGAACCATCAATTTAGAAGGCTTCACGCCAATACCTCTTCAGAAAGTGGCTTGGCTGGAAAATGGAAAGAGACCGGACCATCAGGCAGTCCAAACAAAAACTGTTGAAGTTCGCTGCCGGTATTTTCTCGTAACGCCTCAGGGGTGCCAGATGCAATAACCTGCCCATGACTTAAGACATAAACATGATCACTGATACTTAAGGCTTCTTCCACATCATGGCTTACCAACACACTGGTAAGGGATAAATTTTTATTAAGTGCGCGGATCAATTTAACTAAAATCCCTTTAGAGACAGGGTCTTGGCCAGTAAACGGTTCGTCGTACATGATTAAATCTGGGTCTAATATAATACTACGGGCTAACGCCACTCTTCTGGCCATGCCACCCGATAGTTGCGAGGGCATCAATTGACCTGCCCCCCGTAAACCCACGTTTTCAAGGCGTAACAATACTAGATCGCGAATCATGTGCTCGGGTAATTGAGTGTGTTCACGCAGTGCAAAGGCCACGTTTTCAAACACGGTCATATCGGTAAATAACGCGCCCGATTGAAATAAAAGGCTCATCTTTTTACGAAGCTCAAATAAGGCTTGGCGAGACAGATCGGGCACGGATAGATTGTTAACCAGTACTTCGCCAGAATCGGGTTTAAGTTGGCCGGTAATTAGCCCTAAAAGGGTGGTTTTACCTGTGCCGCTGGGGCCCAAAATTGAGGTCACTTTACCCTTAGGGATATTCAAGCTGATGTCGTCAAAAATCAGCCGTCCATCGCGGCGAAAGCTTACATTCTTTAATACGACACAATTACCCATGTAAATAAAAGTCCATGTTAATAAACGTCCTAGCCGACAGAAAATTCCTGCTTTCAACTTTCAGCATAGACCACTGTGCTGCGGGTATATGTACAACCGATAATTTCATAACAAAAAAGCCCACAGTTGGTAATTCCAAAGCGCCTCTTGAGGGGCAGCTAAAAGCCTGTAAAATGCGCGCAAACAGATTCAATGAGAGCCGTTATATGTTATTAGCTTGTTTGGCCATTGCCGCCGGTTTAGTGGTACTGGTATGGAGTGCCGACCGTTTTGTATTGGGTGCTGCCGCCACCGCGCGTCATTTTGGTATGTCCCCCCTCTTAATCGGCATGACCATCGTGTCCCTAGGCACCAGCGCCCCAGAGATATTTGTTAGCCTGTCAGCCTCATTTGACGGTGCCGGCACGCTTGCCATCGGTAATGCCATCGGATCTAACATTGCCAATATTGGCCTAGTACTGGGTATCACCGCCCTAATTGCCCCTTTGCCTATTCAGAGCAAAATGTTGAAAAAAGAAATCCCCATATTACTGCTAATTACGGTTATTGCCGGTTTAGTGCTGCAAGATTTAACCTTAGATTTTTGGGACGGCATCATATTATTAAGCTGCCTAGTCGTGACCATGTTCTGGCTGTTTTTTGAAAACTCAGATCAAGGCACAACAGGCATAGATGAAGAAGAATCCGAAGCCATGAATGCCCTATCGACCAAACAAAGCCTATTTTGGATGGTGGCGGGGCTTGTAGCCTTAATGATCAGTGCAAAAGTATTGGTATGGGGCGCCGTGGAAGTAGCACGTTTCTTTGAGATATCAGAACTTGTGATTGGATTAACTATCGTCGCTATAGGCACCAGCCTGCCTGAACTTGCTGCCAGTGTTACCAGTGCCCTAAAGGGCCATCACGATATTGCCATTGGCAACGTAATAGGCTCAAACATATTTAATTTACTGTCTGTTTTACCCATCCCTGGATTGGTCATAGCCACACAGATTGATGGTAGCGCCTTGTACCGAGATTACGGCACCATGTTTGTATTAACCTTACTCCTTACCGCCTTTTTATACGGCTCAAGAAAAGCCAAACGCGTGGGCCGTATGGCGGGGATTGTTTTGTTATTAGCGTATTTCAGTTATTTAGGTTTATTATTAGTTCAAAGCTAATATTAAATAGCCCAGTAGTAGAAACGACATTTGCCACATAAGAATTTAAAACATGAGCCAGTTTAATTATTTAGCCTCCATAACACGCACCGTCAGCGCCGAGCGTGATGCGGTAAATGAATTGTTATCACATATCGATGACACTGCCATTGAAACCGCCTGCGAGCTGCTGCTTAACTGCAAAGGCCGCATTGTTATTACCGGCATGGGCAAATCAGGGCATATTGGCAATAAAATGGCGGCTACCCTTGCCAGTACCGGCAGTCCCAGTTTTTTTGTACACCCAGGTGAAGCCGCCCATGGCGACATGGGAATGATTACCGCAAACGACGTAGTAATTGCCCTTTCTAATTCAGGTGAGTCGGGGGAGGTAACTACGCTACTTCCCTTGTTAAAGCGCTTAAATATTCCTCTAATTGCCATGACCGGCAACCGCCAGTCAAGCCTAGCATTAGCGGCTGATAGCCACTTGTATGTAGGGGTAGATAAAGAAGCCTGCCCGCTGGATTTGGCCCCTACCTCCAGCACCACAGTGGCCCTTGTGATGGGGGATGCTCTAGCTATCGCCTTACTAGAAGCCCGTGGTTTTACCGCCGAGCAATTTGCGTTTAGCCACCCAGGCGGCAGCTTAGGGCGCCGTTTATTGTTAAAAGTGAAAACTATTATGCATTGCGGCAGTCAAATACCTCAAGTCAGCCCAACCACTCTAATAAAGGACGCCTTATTAGAAATGACCCAGAAAGGCCTAGGCATGACTACAGTCGTGAGTGATGAGGGCAACTTATTAGGCATATTCACCGATGGTGATTTACGTCGCACCCTAGATAAAGACTTAGATTTCCATACCACACCGGTTAGCGATGTTATGACCGTCAATTGTGCCAATATTCATCCTGAAAAGTTAGCTGCAGAAGCCTTACAAGTCATGGAAGAGAAAAAGATCAATGCCATTGTCGCCATAGACGACGGTGTACTGGTTGGCGTGTTAAACATGCACGATCTATTAAGAGCTGGGGTAATTTAAATGCGCAGACGCTATATAGTCACCATTCTTACAGCCATTGGCGTGGTAGGCTATTTAGCGCTTGATGACAAGCAGCTAGGTCCCATTAGTAATGCTCAGCACGCCATTCAACAAGAGCCCGACTACACCGTCAAAGGTTTAAGGGCCCAGCATTATAATGCCCAGGGCCAACTAGACCGTATGATTCAAGCCGACGAAGCTAGCCACTACCCGTTTGATGACCGTACTCAGCTAGACAACCCTAATCTCACATTGCATCAATCAGCCCAACCGCAATGGCAGGTCAGCGCTCAAAAGGGCACAATCTCAAAGGCTCAAATACTAGAGTTAAATGGGGATGTGCAGGTCGCTCCGTTACAAAAAAGTGCGGGCACTTTCAGCCTAAACAGCCCTCACTTGTCCATAGACTTAGAACGACAAATAGCCGACACTGATAAATCAGTGATCATTAGCAGCCCCAACACCCATTTAACCGCCACCGGCATGAACTTGGACATGGTCAAACAACAAGCCAAGTTTAAATCAACCGTTCGAGGAACACATGATCCCCATGCGCAATAACGGCACCACCCTAGCTCATTTATTTTCTTTGCTATTAATGCTCGGCAGCTCACATTCAAGCTTCGCCCTGCCTGAAGACAGCCAACAAGAAATTCGTATCGCCAGCGACAGTGCCTTCATGGATAAAATTCAAGGACAGCTAGTGTACTCAGGTAATGTTGAAATGATTCAAGGGACCTTAAACATCCAAGCAGATCGCATTACCCTTATTCGCAATGACGACGGCCTACAAAAAGTCATTGCTGAAGGTAAACCCGCTCGCTATGAACAAACTATTATAGCCAATGAAGGCACCACACAAGCCTATGGTGATACCATTATTTTCCACACCGCTAACGAAGAGCTTACCCTGTTGAAAAACGCCGGTCTTGAAAAACAAGGCAACGTGTTTGCAGGTGAAAAAATCGTATACCTAATGAAAGAACAAAGAATTAAAGCCGATAGCCAAGCCAGTGATGAAAGAATCCACATGGTGATTCAACCTAAAAAAGAACAAGATTCAGCAGGCCAAGGAACAAAAAAATAAATGGCAACTTTACACGCAAAAAACCTTGCCAAGAGTTACGGCCCCAGAAAAGTGGTAGAAGATGTATCACTCTCTATTAGTAGTGGTCAAATAGTAGGGCTTTTGGGTCCCAACGGTGCCGGCAAGACCACGTGCTTTTATATGATCGTGAATCTGGTCAATGCAGATCAAGGTACCATTCTCATTGATGATGAAGACATTACCGATTTACCAATGCATGGCCGCGCCAAAAAAGGTATCGGTTACCTACCACAAGAAGCCTCAATTTTTAGAAAACTCACGGTGGCAAATAATATTCTAGCCATACTTGAGACCCGCAAAGAACTTAGTAGCGCGCAGCGTCACGAAAAACTAGAAAGCCTGCTTAATGAATTTAATATTCAGCATATTCGAGACAGTTTGGGCATGGCTCTATCGGGTGGCGAGCGCCGACGCGTGGAAATCGCCCGAGCATTGGCCGCTGACCCCGCATTCATTCTGCTTGATGAGCCCTTTGCAGGCGTTGATCCGATCTCGGTGGGCGATATTAAAAGTATCGTTAAACAGTTAAAGGACCGCGGCCTAGGGGTGCTGATAACGGACCATAACGTGCGAGAAACCTTAGATATTTGTGAAAAAGCGTATATTGTCGGTAATGGACATATTATCGCCGAAGGTTCTGCTGAAGTCGTGCTAAGCAACCAACTGGTAAAAGATATTTATTTAGGTGATGACTTTAAGTTGTAATCTTGTATATTCAAGGCAAGAGTTTTAGAAAAGTTTACCCGTTCGCGGAATTTTTAAATGGCTTATGCGCTAGATATATTGTTTATTTTTGCTAAGAATATTGAAGAACATCAAGTTACTTACTGTACGCTTCAATTACATTACAAAGCTCGGGATTAAGTAGTTATATATGAAAGCTTCGCTACAACTAAGAATGGGTCAGCAATTGACCATGACGCCTCAGCTGCAACAGGCCATTCGTCTTCTACAGCTTTCCACTCTCGACTTACAGCAAGAAATTCAAGGCATGCTGGATTCCAACCCACTACTAGACGTGGATGAAGAGTTCGAAACTCCCAGTGCCGACAAAAACGATCAAAATGGCAACGACTCTCCAGTTAGTGAAACCCCTGCCTCTGAAAACACCGTAACTGAACCCACAAAAGAAGACGCTCACTCAGAAAGTGAAGTGGCAGCCGACAGCGAATGGAGCGAAACCATTCCTGAGAACCTGTCCACCGACAGCGAATGGGACGATACTTGGCAAGCCTCTGCTGCACCTGCTTCCACCAGTTCGGGTCAATCCGGTTCTGGCGAAGATTACGACATGGATTCTCGAAACGGCTCCACAGATGACTTACAAGATCACCTGTTGTGGCAACTAAACCTTACCCCCATGTCCAGTAACGATCACCTGATCGCTATTAACATACTGGAAGGGGTAGATAGCGACGGCTACTTAAAAGTTTCACTGGAAGATATCCTAGAAAGCCTAGATCCGGCACTTGATATTGAGATGGATGAAATTCAGGCCGTATTGCGCCGCGTTCAACAGTTTGAACCCAGCGGCGTTTGTACCCGCAACTTACAAGAGTGCCTAGCGGTACAGTTATCTCACTTAGATGAAGATACACCTTGGTTAGCATTAGCGAAAAAGCTTATCGCAAACCACCTGGAGCTATTGGGCTCTAAAGATTACGCCTCACTTATGCGCAAGCTTAAAGTGAAAGAAGAAGAACTTAAGTTGGTGATTCGCGGCATTCAAGAGTTAAACCCAAGACCTGGCTCCCAAATAGCCCCTCAAGCCAGTGAATATGTTATTCCTGATGTGATGGTACGAAAAATTAAAGGCGAATGGCGAGTTGAGCTAAACCCAGATATAGCCCCTAAACTGCGTATTAATGACCACTATGCGTCTATGGTTAAACGGGCCGACAGCAGTGCAGACAACACCTTTATTAAAGATCATTTACAAGAAGCACGTTGGTTTCTAAAAAGCCTGCAGAGCCGCAACGATACCTTATTAAAAGTAGCACGCGAAATTGTAGAGTATCAGCACGAGTTTTTAGACCAGGGCGATGAAGCTATGAAGCCTTTGGTACTGCATGATATTGCCGAGGCGGTAGGCATGCATGAGTCCACTATTTCACGGGTGACCACTCAAAAATACATGCATACTCCAAGGGGTATCTTTGAGCTTAAGTACTTTTTCTCAAGTCATGTAAGCACCACCAGTGGCGGCGAATGTTCATCTACCGCAATACGTGCCATGATTAAGAAAATGATTGCCGTGGAAAGCGCTAAAAAGCCTTTAAGCGACAGTAAAATAGCGGCATTATTAGAAGAAGACGGCATTAAAGTGGCACGCCGCACGGTCGCAAAATACCGTGAAGCGATGCATATTCCGCCTTCCAATGAACGTAAACGATTAGTTTAAAAAGTATTCAGTAACATTTGATAATAGATTGATGTAAGTCACACCGGTTTTTGTCGGTAACCTATACTTAAGGTTACCAGCACAGTAACGCACCCTAATTCGGGGGTGCCGACAGTAGGAGCCATCTATGCAAATCAATATCAGCGGCCACCATGTTGAAGTAACACAAGCCCTGAAAGACTATGTTCACTCTAAAGTAAACAAACTTGAGCGACATTTTGAGTACATAACCAATGTGCAGGTTACTCTAACCGTTGAAAAGCTCATGCAAAAGGCGGAAGCCACTATCCATGCATCAGGCGCTGAATTACACGCTAATGCTGACGACGAAAACATGTACGCGGCCATAGACGGCTTAACCGATAAGTTAGACCGTCAATTGCTTAAACACAAAGACAAGATGAATAGTCATCGCAACGGAAACACCCATTAAGTTCATATGACATCCAGCATCTTTGATATTTTAACTTTGGAGCGCACCCAATTGGGTGCGCAATGTAGCAGCAAAAAACGTGTCATAGAGTATGTGGCCAATTTTTTAGCCGATAAAATCCCCGACGCACAAGCAGACGATCTTTACGAGCACCTTATTGCCCGTGAGAAACTGGGCAGTACCGGTATTGGAGAAGGTATCGCCATACCCCACAGTCGTTTAAGTGAATGTGAAGACACCATAGGCGCGCTGTTTGTTTTAGAACACTCCGTCGATTTTGACGCTATTGACCGTGTACCGGTTGATATTGTATTTGTATTGTTAGTTCCCACCGAAGCCACCGAACAGCATCTGCAAACACTGAGCATGCTCGCCCAAAAATTTAGCCAACAATCGTTTAGAGATTCTTTACGTAAAGCTAATACTACACCCGAACTTTATCAGTTGGCCTGCGAAGAATAATTTCTATTTTCAGCATTTTCATAGATAATCAATTTTTCAATAGATCAATTACCATCGAATGAAAGGGATAATATGAAACTGGTAATTATAAGTGGCCGCAGTGGTTCAGGAAAAAGTACCGCACTCAATGTACTCGAAGATTTAGGTTTCTATTGCATAGATAACCTCCCTGTTGCCTTACTGCCCAGCCTAGTGGTACAAGTGCAACAAGAGAAGCTCGCCACTCAAGAGGTAGCGGTCAGTATCGATGCCCGTAATACACCCGTTGATTTAGCCAATTTTGCCGATATCATCCAGCAACTATCACTTTGTGAAGCCAAATTAGAAATTGTCTACCTAGACGCCCATACCGATACATTACTCACACGCTTTAGTGCCACTCGCCGTAAACACCCTCTCACAGGACCTGATACGCCCTTACTGGAAGCCATCAAAATAGAGGGCGATTTACTGCTGCACATCAAAGAGATGGCTGACCTAAATGTAGACACTACCCACTTGTCCCTGCATCAACTGCGCAGCATTATTAAAAATCGTGTGGTACAAAAGCAAGGGGGGGAAATGTCATTATTGTTTGAATCATTTGGTTTTAAGCATGGCATCCCTAAAGACAGCGACCTGGTATTTGATGTGCGCTGCCTGCCAAATCCCTATTGGGACCCCATGTTAAGGCAGTTCACCGGGCAAGATGGCGTGATTGTGGATTTCTTGGGTAAAGAGCCCACTGTAAATGCCATGTTTAAGGATATTTCACAGTTTTTACACTCTTGGTTACCCCAGTTCCAACAGAATAACCGAACCTACATGACCGTCAGCATTGGTTGTACCGGCGGACAACATCGGAGCGTTTATATGGCTGAGCGATTGCTCGCTCACTACCAAGAAACATACGGTAATGTGCAATTACGCCACCGTGAGTTAAACCAATAACGATTGCATTTGGCGTATCCCGCACCTAGACAGCCAACCTTAGTACCGCTAAGGTAGAAATTCATTTTCCATTTATAAATGACCAGCATGCTTGAGAACTCTGCCACAATAATCAATAAACTGGGTTTGCACGCACGGGCCGCCGCTAAACTGGTTTCCACTACCAGCGGCTACTCCAGTAAAGTTAAAATTGCCTTTAACGGTAAAGAAGTCGATGGTAAAAGCATCATGTCCGTCATGATGTTGGCCGCAAGCCAAGGGTGCACCCTAACCATTAAAGCCCACGGTCAAGATGAAGTCGCCGCCATGCAGGCAGTACTGGATTTAATAGAAGATCGCTTCGAAGAAGAAGAATAAGCTGCCCTCTTCAGCTACACTTTAATAGCCTGTATCCCGCTTTGGCGCTACAATTGCGCCCCTGAAAAAAGGATAGGTTATGTCTCGGGGCGAACATCAATCAAAAAAGCTTAAACATCTAGGCGCTGCACTGGAAAGTGGTGCCCTGGCCCAAGTGCGTCGCATCCTTAATAATGACCTGCAAGCGGCAGATGTTGCTCACCTATTGGAATCATCCCCTCCTAAAGAACGTAATTTACTTTGGGGGTTAATCGATGATGAAAATGAAGGGGAGGTATTACAAAACCTCAGTGATGAGCTGCAAAGCTGGGTAATGAATCGTATGAGTGTCCAGGAAGTGGCGAATGCCATGACTGACTTGGATACGGATGACATTGCAGACTTACTGCAAAATTTACCCAACAAGATTACCCAAGAAGTACTGACCAGCATGGACTCCCAGGACCGTGCTCGTATTGAAGTGGCACTGTCTTACCCTGAAGATAGCGCCGGTGGTTTAATGAACACCGACACCATCACAGTACGCCCAGATATCACACTTGAAGTAGTATTAAGGTATTTACGCCGCCATCGCAGCCTTCCTGACATGACCGATAACTTACTGGTGGTTAATCGTCGTGATGAGTTTATAGGCCTATTGGCCATTAATAAAATACTGGTGAGCGATACCGAAACAACGGTTCGCGAAGTCATGAACACTGACATCATCACCATAAATGCTAATATGGACGACACGGGAGTGGCCCGCTTATTTGAGCGTCACGATTTAATTTCGGCCCCTGTCGTTGATGAACACAATGGCCAGCTATTAGGCCGCATCACCATAGATGACGTAGTTGACGTAATCCGTGAAGACGCTGATCACTCACTGATGAGCATGGCAGGTCTTGACGAAGATGAAGATACATTTGCCACCGCCTTTAAATCAAGTCGCCGCCGCGCCGTTTGGCTAGGTATTAATCTGCTAACGGCCTTTTTAGCCAGTGCGGTTATAGGGCTATTTGAAGCAACCATAGAGCAAGTGGTGGCTCTTGCTGTGTTAATGCCCATTGTAGCCAGCATGGGAGGCGTAGCAGGCAGTCAAACCTTAACCCTGATCATTCGTGGCCAAGCGGTAGGACACATTGATGCCAGCAATGTACGTTGGTTACTGAGTCGAGAGTTTTTAGTTGGCATTATAAACGGCGCGTTGTGGGCCGTGGTCGTGGCGACGGCCACCTATATTTGGTTTTGGGATATTAAAATATCCCTGATTATCGGCGCAGCCATCATTATAAATTTGGTGGTTGCGGTAATGGCTGGGGCCTTTTTACCTATTTGGTTGAAGCGCTTAAATATTGACCCAGCACTGGCCGGCAGCGTCTTACTCACAACCATTACTGATGTTGTGGGATTTTTTGCCTTTTTAGGCTTGGCTGCCGGCTTATACTTTTAACACTCAGGGCACCTCTATTAAATAGAGCCACCCTTAAGAATTCATGCTACTTCGGATATTCAAATGAACGACGACGATCAATTAGAAAACGAATACAGTGGACCAAGCAAGTCTCAGGTAAAACGAGACATGCACAAGTTGCAAGCTTTGGGAGAGTTCATTTGTGAGCTTCCAAAAAAACAATTGGTGAATGTTCCGTTATCCGAAACTATGCAAGTTGCCATTGCCGAGTGGGGTCGCATTAAGAAAAACGAAGCGAAGCGCCGTCACTTACAATACATTGGCAAAATCATGCGTACCGAAGATTTAGAAGCGGTGCAATTAGCTTTAGATAAAATGGACCCCAGTAGCGTCGTTTTTAACCGAGTACTGCATCAACAAGAGCGCTGGCGTGAACAGTTAATCGAAAACGGCAATGAAGCGTTAAACGAATTTTGTTCAGAATTTAAAGTGAGTGATGTACAGCATTTACGCCAACTTATTCGCAATGCAGCAAAAGAACAAAAACTAAAAGAAGCCGACCCTGACGCTCCTGTTCAAAGTGGTAACACGGGTAAAACTGACGCTCGTAAATTATTTTTGTTCATCAAAAGTTTTTATAAAGAGTAAGTCACTCTTGCGTATAACGGATACTGCCTCTGCACTATCCACTGAGGCTGTAAACATAAGTACTTTAAATTAAGCGCTTATGTTTACTAAGTGGCATGTTATCACGACATTTTTGTAGCAAACCTAAATCTATCTCCGCTATCGCTAAACCCGGCTTATCCTGAGTGACTTCAGCCAGTATTTCACCCGTAGGGGCCACTATCATACTATGCCCCCAAGTCCGCCTGCCATCCTCATGAATACCCACTTGGTTGGCCGCTAAGATATAACTTTGAGTTTCAATAGCTCTTGCCCTAAGCAATACTTCCCAATGTGCCTTGCCTGTTTCATAGGTAAATGCAGACGGAACACTTATCACCTGGCAACTCTTGCCCATGTAAACTTGAAATAACTCAGGAAACCTTAGGTCATAACAAATCGTCAATCCAAGCTTTATATTTTCTACCTCAACAAACTTCGCAGTACTGCCAGGTAAAAATGTATTCGATTCTTGGTAAGCACCTTTTTCATCGCCGACAAGAGCATCAAATAAATGTATTTTTTCATAAGCCGCCAACTGTTTTCCCTGAGGAGAGAACACTAAACTGGTCGCATGTACTTTCTTAGCATCCTTGTCAGACGCAATAGGCACTGAACCTGCGACTAGGAATACTTGGTACGTTTTACTCCAACCAGCCAACGTCGCCAATACATCTTGATCAGTGAAGCGATCCACAGCCAACTGGTGCAGGCCCACCATTCCAAGGCTCGAGAACATCTCAGGTAATACTACTAGCCTGGCCTTTTGCTCAGATGCTTGTTTTATTAACTGTTCAGCAACCTGTAAATTTGTATCTACGTCCTTTTGACTGTTCATTTGAACAACGCCACACCACATTAGCCTGCTCCTCCAAGTCCAAACACATCTTTCATTCTCAACCAAAAAGACTTGTCTTTTTTACCCTCTATATCATTATCAAAGCGTTTCATTAAAGTTAATTTAGGGTCTTCCCAGCTACCGTTTAGCTTGTAGGTGGCACTGGAGAATTTTTCAATTTCTCCTCCTACTAATTTTTCACCCAAAAATATGGATGCGGCAATGGGTGGGGCAAAACCGGCAAGAATAGCCACCAATGGTAATGTACTAAAAACAGGAAACGTTACCGCTAATTCTTGATCTATTTCTTTGGTGAGAGCATTGATTGATCCACTGGCCGAAAAATTAGCCGAAGGCCCAACAAAATCCAGTGTATCTACAATTTCAATCAAACCATTGGTAATTTTGGCTTTACCTTTAATGTCATCAAAGTGCACCCCGCTTTGGTAAACATCGGAAAAGTCTAGGCGCAAGCGCCGACCAATGGCGCCAAAATTCAACAATCCAAATGCACTTAAGGCGCCGGTATCACCCGCGTCAACAAATCGACCATCTTTCATTTTAATGTCAATCGTACCCAGCAAGGTTTCAAGTTCGAACTGAGCGGGACTTGCTAACCAGTTTACGCTTAATTTTGCATTCAGATAATCGGCCTCCACTGCTGGCTTTTTATGCCAAGCTTTTTGAATTCCACCCACATCGTCGCTGCTTAACGTTACGTTAAGTCGTGTTTCTTGACTGCCTAATACCTGCGAATTCTTAAGCCAGTTAATGTCACCTTTAACCTTCAGTTTTTTAATCTCTCCATCTATATCATTAATAGCAACGCCTTGTTCATTGGGTGCAACTTTGAACTTCCATCGCCCATAGTTTGTCGGCCCTACAAACACTTCGGCCACACTCAAATTAAGCGCTGGAAAGCGTGTTGGATCTAGATCTCGCAGTGGATCTAAATCTGATTTTTCTTGATCATTAATCAGCATTGGCCAATGCAAGTATTTTAAATCGGCGTCAATCGCTTTGCCTTTTTCATAGACTAGGTTGCCGGTAACTAAAGGTGAATCCACATTTATTTTCCACTGGTTACCCGAGACATTAACGTCAGACTTCACATGCTTAACTATAAAGTCGTTATAGCGTATTTCATCGCAGCTTAAAGTCACTTTATGCAAAGGGTTATTGCGTTTCTGGCCTGTTGAGCCATATGTTTTATCTAGAGCCTCAATACCTTGCCACACATTCAACCAATCATTAACATTTACTTTTTCAATGTGTCCCTGAACAATAAGACCAGGTGAGCTTGGAATATACGCCTCTGTTTTCCCTAAATACACTTGGCCTGCTGAGAATTCGTCCTCATTAAACTGCATGGCCAAATTAACTTTTTCGTCATAGGAGAGTTTAAATATTAGACCCTCTTTAATTTGTACGCTGGTTTCAAACTCAACCTCTTGAGACATTGTTTTAGTCAGTGGCGAGGGTAAATCTAACTGAACACCCTTCAACTTAGATTTCAATTTCAGCCCCGTGAAGCCTTTTTCATTACCATCAATGATGAAATTTCCGGCAACCGCTGTGCTGCCTGAAAGATTATTTAGCAGCCCCAGCTTAAGCCAATCTTTCATCTCTTGAGTATCTAACATACCTTCAAAACCAATATCGGTAATCATGGCACCATCATTTATTTCACCACTAATCGTTGCCTCTAATTCTTGCCCCCAAAGCTGTGCACTTAATCCCGGACTTGCCAAACCTTGCTCACTTGAAAATTGTATAGAGCCATCAATTGCCAAGAAATCTAAACCCACATTTCCAAGATTGAATTCAGCATCACTTAGCTTGGTTTTTATACCTACTCCCATGCCTTCAATCGGTGAATTTAAAGGTATTTTAAATGCCAACTGGGTTTGATGACGGCCTGATAGCTGCCAAGTATCAAACTGGTTATTAACTATTTCTTGTAATGGAGTCGTCTGAAAATAGGAAAACATATCTGTGGCAAGACCTTGAGCGGTGGCATTGACCCACAGAAAGCCATGCTCTTCTTCATCTATTTTAAATGCCAACTGGGTGCCCTGTAACGTGCCTCCCAGAGTTTGCGCGCTATCAAGCTTTGCATAAACATCACTATTACTTATAAAAAGTTTGCCTTTGGCTTTATTAATTCCAGGCCATTCAGCAAGGTAAGACAGGTTGATATCTTCAACATTAAAATACAATTCCACTTGTGTAAGTGGATTTTCTTCGGACAACGCGCTGTAAAGGTAAACGTTTCCGTCATTAACTCGCCCTTCCTTCAAAGAAGAATCTAGCCAATTGATTAAGCCCTTATCCACGCCTTGCGGTACTAAAGCCTTATGGGCCGTTATACTGGCATCCTTGAAAGACAGGTTTAACTCTAACGCGCTATCTAGCTCATCTGACTTAGGAAGCCATAACTGAAACCCACCCTTTACGGCCGCTACATCGGGCATTGATAGGTTAAAACCATCACCTACAATACGGGTTTGATTTTCATCTAAATACCAATCAACTTGGCCGCGCCCACTTAACACGTCTAATGGCTGTTCATATACGCCATCAAAGTTAAGCTGCATATCTTTAGAGGAAAATTGCACCCGACCACTGTTTTTAGTGGCCGCCAAAACACCACTAACATTTTTGATTCCTGGAATGCCATCATATGCATCAATCGTTACCTCCTTTAACTCCGCAGCAACGGTAAAATCAAGCTCATCATCTTTATTCTGATGAACAATCACACTCAAGTTGTTTAGTTCGCCACTAGCATTTAGCCCCGCCAGTAGCGGCTCTAAAGAATCGGGAATTTGATCAAATTCAGCCAATATCGCCTGAAGGTATTGCAGATCAAGTGTTTTGACAAAACTGCGCCAGCGATTTCCCTCATGAGTTTTAGTTAGTTTTAAACCTATATCATCCAACGGCCATTTTTTATCTTTATAAGTAAACTGGGCATTATCAAGCCACACACTCCAAGTATCTGCATTACTTTGCTTGAGCCATAGCTGAGTATTAATATTTTTAAACTGAGGCTGATCAGGTATGGATAAATTAGGCGTGGCCATATTTAACTTAGCGTAATTTAGTAGGCTATCTTTAAACTCAAATCCAAGCTGTGCCGACGCTTTAAACTCATCAAAAACGGCAGTACCAAAAATTTGTTCCAGCCAATAATTAACATCTAGATCGGGTAAATCAATCACCCCTCGTGCATAAAAATCAGTTAAGTCATAGGGGTTACCCTGACTAAAGATACGCATGCCCGCTTTAATTTTGCTCTCACCGCCATAGCTGATGCTGCCCGTCATAAGTCGATTAAATCCATCTCCAGACATGACTAAGTGATCAACCTGCAATGTCTGCCGCTTACCTTCAAGCCACGTCTCAATACTGACGTTATTTACTTCAAGATGCTGTTGCAGCAAAAGGGTTTCAACAAAGGTTTGAACGGATGACGCCTGTTCCTGATCGGGGCTATCCTGCTGATTAGAAAAAGCGTCTTTATCAATTAACACGGATACGCCAGATAGCCGCACCGATTTAAAAACAGGCGCTAAATTAAGTAAAGATAGTCCGGGATCTAATATCGCATCCACAGCGGCAATCGAAAGGACGGGCTTGGAATTATCAGTTGTCGAGGAGGTTGAATACACAGTAATACCTTCGATGTGCACCGAAGGTGTAAGCACTTGCATATCACCCGATAGATGTCGTATCTCTACCAGGCTTTGAAGTTGTTGACTCGCGTAGCGTTCAACATCCAGCCTATACTTTCCAATATACGGAATGACTTGCTGCCCTACAGCACTGTATAGAGCGAGCACAATAAACGTGGCTACTAACAACAAGTTTATAGTATTGAGCCCTTGCTTCAGGCCTTTATGCTTCATTGGCATGTGGTTTACTGTAAAATCACATCATACTGCTCTTGATTGTACATAGGCTCAACTTGCAGTTTAATGGTTTTGCCCATGAATTTTTCTAAGTCAGCTAAGCTCTGACTTTCTTCATCAAGTAATAAATCAACCACACTCTGAGTGGCCAATATTAAATAAGCGTTGGCTTCATAGGTGCGAGCTTCTCGTAACAGTTCGCGGAATATTTCATAACACACAGTTTCAGGCGTTTTAATATTACCGCGACCGTCACATTGAGGGCAGGATTCACATAACATTTGCCCTAGACTTTCACGGGTACGTTTGCGCGTCATCTCGACCAAACCTAACTCAGAAACTTGGCTGATTTTAGTTTTGGCGTGATCTTTTTCTAATGATTTTTCTAACATCCTTAATACTTGACGTTGATGTTCGGGATCTTCCATGTCGATAAAATCAAGAATTATTATGCCCCCTAAATTTCTTAACCGTAGCTGGCGACCAATAACAGTCGAAGCTTCAAGGTTAGTCTTAAATATGGTCTCTTCTAGATTTCGGTGCCCAACAAAGCCGCCGGTATTCACATCGACTGTGGTCATCGCTTCGGTTTGATCGATTATTAAATAGCCGCCCGATTTTAATTGCACCTTTTTACCCAGCGCTTTTTGGATCTCTGATTCAACTGAATACAAATCAAAGATGGGCCGTTCACCGGTGTAGTATTCCAGTTTATCCGTCACTTCGGGGACAAAAGTTTGAGCAAACTCTTGCGCTTTTTGAAAATTTTCACGGGAATCAATGATCACTTTTTCTACATCAGGGCGAATAAAATCTCTAAAGGTACGTAAGTGCAAAGGAAGCTCTTCGTAAATTTGACCCGGTGCCTGTACCGTTTTAATGCGCTCTTTTACTTTCCCCCAAACACGCTGCAAATACTTGGTATCCGCGAGAATTTCTTCTTCACCCGCGCCTTCCGCAGCAGTACGTAAAATAAAGCCGCTTTCTTCTTTTAAGCCTTCAGACTCCATGCACTTCAGCACTAAAGCACGTAACCTTTCTCGCTCAGCTTCATTCTCTATTCGCTGGCTAATACCCACATGCTGAGTATTGGGCATGAACACTAAATAACGAGACGGGATAGACATGTGCGTCGTTAAGCGTGCCCCTTTACTGCCAATAGGATCTTTAGTGACCTGCACAACTAAACTTTGACCTTCATGCAATAAACTACTGATGGAATCTGGCTGTTTGCGAGCCGCCTCACTATTCTTTACTGGTCCTTGAATATCTGCCGCATGAATGAAGGCTGCACGCTCAAGCCCCACTTCAACGAAGGCGGCCTGCATGCCGGGCAATACCCGCACAACCTTGCCTTTGTAGATATTACCCACAATACCGCGACGATTTGTACGCTCAATGTACACTTCTTGCAGTACGCCATTTTCCACTAACCCCATACGGGTTTCAGTGGGTGTCACATTTAATAGGATTTCCGTATTCATGATTTCGCTATTTAAATATGTCTGAGAACAGACGGGTTAATTTGAATTCTGTTTTAAAATTAGTTTTAATCTGTCCAAACGGGCACATCAAACGCCATTAGTAGTTTTGATGTCTCGTGCAGTGGTAAACCCACTACATTGCTGTAACTGCCCTGAATATTTTTAATAAATACGGCGGCTTTACCTTGAATACCATAACCACCGGCTTTATCTAAGCTCTCACCTGTTTTTACATAGGCAGCTATTTGCTCACGTGTTAACACATCAAACGTCACCTGTGTGGTGACCACTTCATTTAATATTTGCGGCTCGCTGTTAACTTTTCGGCAAAGGCTGATGCCCGTAATGACCTTGTGACTCTGGCCGGACAGCATCTCTAACATCTGTTTAGCCTCAAGATCATTTTTTGGTTTACCCAGTATGTTGCCAGCTAACACCACAATCGTATCAGAGCCTAATACTGCGAATTCACCGGCTTGAGGCAATGCAGCCAGCGCTTTTTCTTGAGCCAAGCGCTGAACATAGCTTAAAGCGTCTTCCTGTGGGTGGCGATCTTCATTTATGTTCATGGGTAAACATGAAAATTTGACAGCAATTTGCTCTAACAGTTCTTTGCGGCGTGGTGAAGCTGATGCCAATACAAGATCAATCATGTTAATTGTTCACTCTACTTCTACACTCAACTTCTATATAGCGATGCCCGTTTAGGCTCTAAAATAGCGACGCACACTAAATAATAAGCCGTACCATAAAGGCCATACCAGCGCACTGCCAACCGAAGGCCACAATAACGCACTCTTGCCTTGCCCCGTTATAATCGATTCACTCCAAAAACGTATCAGTAAATACAATCCAATCAGTACAAAAATCAAGAAACCTTGCTGTACTGTATTGTAAAGGCGCATGCGAGATTGTAACAACATGCATAAATACGCCAATATGCTCAAAGACAATGCATTTAAACCTAAAGTGTCCCCATGCAACACATCCAGTAATAACCCCATGGAAAAGCCTAAAAATATACCGGCTTTATTTGGAGATACCAATACCCAGAAAATCAGTGTCATGGCCACCCATTCTGGTCGAATATAATTCAGTAGGTCTGCCATGGGAAAGACGGCCAATACTAAGGCAACAAAGAAAGTGGGCAAGATCACCACGTAAGCTCGCATCATGACTCTGGCTCCTGTATCGCAACCGCTTTGGGCAACTCACTTTCCATTGAAAAGACCAAAAGCACATAGCGACTGCGATCCAAATAAGCCGAAGGTTTTGCCTTCACATACGCAAACGGCTGACCAGGATCATGTTCAACCTTAATGATTTCGCCTAACGGATAACCTTTTGGATAACGACTGCCCAGTCCCGAGCTGACCAACTCATCACCTACTTTAATATCGGCAGTATCCGGCACATAAATTAAATTTAACTCATCCAATCGACCCGAACCCACCGCAATGGCACGTACACCGTTGCGATTAACCTGTACTGGAATGGCGTGGTTGCTGTCGGCTACCAAAAGAACGCGACTGGTATAGGGCAATACGTCAATGACCTGCCCCATTAACCCTTGTGCATCGAGTATGGGCTGCCCCACAAAAACACCGTGGCTTGCGCCTTTATTAATAATAATATGGTGTGTGTAAGGGTCTGGATCGACACCGATCAACTCGGCTACCAGGATTTTATCATCCAGCTGTTCAGAGGTATTAAGCAGTTCACGAAAACGATTGTTTTCAGCGCGCAGGGCAATCATTTGCTGAACTTTTTGTTTCAGCACCAAAGACTCAAGGCGTAGACGGTTATTATCTTCCAGTAAACTTGAGTGGCTCATGGCCGATTCTTCGGCCCATAAACCTAACCGGCCAGGAATCGACGACACCCACTGCACAGGTACTATTAAGTAGCCTAGGGTGCTGCGCACCGAAGCAATGGGGGCGAGATATTGATCGGCCAACATGAGAGAGACGGACAAGAGCACCGCCAAGAAAAGACGATACACCAGAGCGGGACCGCTTGAGAAAATACCTTTAATGTTTAGCTCCTAGGAATCAAGACCTCCGTTAGCCGCTAAAAAGCGGCTAACGGATGGAGAATACATTAATAGTCAGACGACAAAAGCTCTAACTGCTGATCCGTCATGGTTTCCATTGCTCGACCGCCCCCACGTGCTACACACGTCAAAGGTTCATCGGCAATATACACAGGCAAGCCTGTTTCTTCAGACAATAATTTATCCAGATCACGCAACAACGCGCCACCGCCCGTTAATACCAAGCCACGTTCAGCAATATCTGATGCTAATTCAGGTGGGCACTGCTCAAGAGCACTTTTCACCGATTGCACAATACCCGCCAACGACTCTTGCAATGCTTCTAATATTTCATTGGAGTTAAGCGTAAATGAACGAGGAATACCTTCCGCTAGGTTACGACCACGAATATCTATTTCGTGCACTTCGCCACCTGGGTAAGCGGTACCAATTTCTTGTTTAACACGTTCAGCCGTGGCTTCACCGATAAGTGATCCGTAATTACGACGCACATACGTCACAATAGCTTCATCAAATTTATCACCGCCGACTTTAACGGAATCACTGTAAACCACGCCGTTTAAGGAGATAATGGCGATTTCAGTGGTACCACCACCAATATCAACCACCATAGAGCCGCTGGCATCATCTACCGGCAAACCAGCTCCAATGGCCGCAGCCATAGGCTCTTCAATCAAATAAACTTTACGTGCGCCAGCGCCAAGGCAGGACTCACGAATGGCTTTGCGTTCAACCTGAGTTGACTGACAAGGCACACATACCAACACCCTAGGGCTTGGCGTAAAAAAACTGTCTTGATGCACTTGCTTAATAAAGTGCTGCAACATTTTTTCAGTCACTTGAAAATCGGCAATAACACCGTCTTTTAACGGACGAATGGCTTGAATATTACCCGGTGTACGACCCAGCATGCGTTTAGCATCAGTACCCACTGCTGCCACTGCTTTTTGATTGCCCTGAATACGTATCGCCACTACTGACGGCTCGTTTAGAGTAATCCCTTTATCACGTTCATATATCAGTGTATTAGCTGTTCCTAGGTCGATCGATAGATCGCTTGAGAACATGCCTCGTAATTTTTTAAACATTGGTGGGGTTCCAAATACGCTAATGCTTTTATTTTGTGGCCTAGACTATCAACGGCGGGCTTTTTGAGCAAGGCACAAATGTGTTAACTTATACGCCTTTCTAACACTTAATCTTAGATGCACCCAAAGGCAGAGAAAATATCATGGCGCTTGACCGCGAAGACGTGAAAAATATCGCTTTATTAGCTCGTTTAGAGCTTAGCGATACAGAAATTGGCCAATATCAAACTGACCTCAGTAGTATATTGGAATTAGTTGAGCAAATGAATGCGGTAAATACCGATGATGTTCAACCCATGGCACACCCTACCGACGCCGTTCAGCGCCTACGGGCCGACGTGGTAACTGAAACCAACCAGCGTGAAAAATACATGGCCTGCGCACCCGCCCAAGAAAACGGCCTGTTCCTTGTCCCTAAGGTGATCGATTAATAACCATGCATAATTTAACCCTAACTCAAATTAGCCAAGGCCTAGCGGCCGGTGATTTCACTAGTGTAGAAATTACCCAGCACTTTTTAGATCGCATTAATAAATTCGATAAAGAAGACGGTGGCATCAATAGTTTCATCACGGTCACCGATGAGCTTGCCCTACGCGACGCTAAAGCAGCTGATGAACGCCGTGCAGCCGGCAACGCCACTGCTTGGACAGGTGTACCTTTTGCACATAAAGACATTTTTTGCACAGACGGCACGTTAACCACCTGTGGCTCCAAAATGCTGGGCAACTTTATCCCGCCTTATGACGCGACGGTTGTTGATAACTTTAAAAAACAGGGCGCGGTTTGCTTAGGCAAAACCAATATGGATGAGTTTGCCATGGGTTCATCCAACGAAACCTCTTATTTTGGTGGTGTAAAAAACCCTTGGGATAAAGATCGCATTCCGGGTGGGTCTTCGGGTGGCTCTGCTGCTGCTGTTGCCGCACGCTTAGTGCCTGCTGCCACTGCTACCGACACGGGCGGCTCTATTCGCCAACCTGCCGCTATGTGTGGATTAACAGGCCTTAAGCCCACTTACGGACGCTGCTCACGTTTTGGCATGATCGCTTTCGCCTCATCCCTAGACCAAGCCGGCCCTATGACCCGCAACGCCGAAGATGCCGCCATGATGTTAAACGTTATGTCGAGCTTTGATGAAAAAGACAGCACTAGCATCGATCAAGAGGTACCCGATTACACCGCTACATTAAACGATGATATTAAAGGCAAAGTAATTGGTCTTCCTAAAGAATACTTCCCTGAAAACCTAGACCCAGAAATGGCCGCCACAGTGCGCACCGCCATTAGCGAGTTTGAAAAAATGGGCTGCACCATCAAGGAAATTAGTCTGCCTAATACCCACCTTTCTATTCCAGCCTATTACGTTGTGGCCCCAGCAGAATGTTCCGCCAACTTATCGCGCATGGATGGTGTACGTTTTGGTTATCGCTGTGAAGATCCAAGCGATTTAATGGATTTATATTGCCGTAGTCGTGGCGAAGGATTTGGCCAAGAAGTTAAGCGCCGAGTCATGATTGGTACCTATGCGTTATCGACCGGTTTTTACGATGCGTATTATTTAAAGGCGCAAAAAATTCGCCGCTTAATTAAAGATGACTTTATGGCTGCGTTTAAAGATGTGGACTTCATTATGGGCCCAACTGCGCCTACACCTGCTTTTAAAGTGGGTGAAAAAACAGATGATCCTGTTGCTATGTACCTTGAAGATGCCTTCACCATTGCCACCAACTTGGCAGGTTTGCCAGGTATGTCTATTCCAGCGGGTAAAGTGAATAACTTACCAGTGGGCTTACAAATTATTGGTAACTACTGGCAGGAATCAGGCATGTTAAATATTGCTCACCAGTTCCAGCAAGTAACCGATCACCATCAACAAGCCCCTCAAGGCATTAAATAAGGAAACCATTATGGAATGGGAAGTTGTTATAGGCCTTGAGATTCATGCTCAGTTGGCCACTAAGTCAAAAATATTTTCAGGCTCCAGCACCGCGTTTGGTAGTGAAGCCAATACACAAGCGTCATTGGTTGATCTAGGTTTACCGGGCGTATTACCAGTATTTAATGGTGAAGCTTTAGCTATGGCCGTTAAGTTTGGCACCGCCATTGGCGCCCACATTGGTAAGGTATCGGTATTTGACCGTAAAAATTATTTTTACCCCGATTCACCAAAGGGTTACCAAACCACGCAGTTGGAGCATCCTATTGTTGGTATGGGCCACATTGATATTACGCTAGACGATGGCAGCAGCCGTCGCATTAATGTAACCCGTGCACACCTTGAAGAAGATGCAGGTAAATCGTTGCATGAAGATTTTCAGGGCATGACAGGCATCGATTTAAACCGTGCCGGTACACCACTGATTGAAATTGTATCTGAACCTGAAATGCGCAATGCAAAAGAAGCGGTGGCGTATTTTAAAAAGATGCACAGCATCGTGACTTACTTAGGTATATGCGACGGCGACTTATCGCAAGGCAGCATGCGTTGTGACTGTAACGTTTCTTTACGCCCTAAAGGCCAAGAAG
>JAPYOO010000591.1 GCA_029938135.1 Bermanella sp.
AAGGCAATGTATGACTCGCCTCCCTTTTGCAATGATAACGACAAATTAGTTTGCGGTAATGTATCCGGGGTCTAAGTGAGTAATTTATTACTCGCCCCTCAATGAGTTCCGCCCATTATTTTCCTCATAAGACTTTCAGCATTTTCTGCTCTTGCCTTTGTCAGGTTTAAATAATGGTTTTTACTTTATTGTCATTCATTTGCAAACTGGTGAGGTGATTTTATACAACAACCTTTACTTTATAGGGTTGCTCTCCTACAAGAACAGCCCAAATTATTCTTGCTAGCTTATTAGCCATCGCTACAATGGCAACCGCCTTAGGCTTACGAGCTAATAATTCCTTCATCCAACCAGACCATGAATGGCCTGCCTCTAGCTTCCACTGTATGGCCGATCGAGCACCATGTATTAGTAGTTTCCGTAAACCGTTGTTACCGCGCTTACTAATGCCTAGTAAAGTAGTTTTTCCGCCCGTTGAGTACTGCCTGGGTACTAACCCAGTCCATGCAGAAAACTCTCGCCCTGATTTAAACTGCTTACCATTGCCGACCCAAGCCAACACATAACCTGCGGTCATAATACCTACGCCAGGAATGGATAGAAGACGTTTCCCCGCCTCACTTGCATCAACTAACTGCTTTAGCTGATTTTCCATTCTTTGAACTTGCTCCTGAATACTTCGATATTGCTCACAAATTTCATTCAACACAAAACGCAAGGTCATGGGTATGTTGTATTCTAGGTCAGCAGAGATACCTGACAATGTTTTCATAAAACCGCGACCTCTTTTCACCGGAATACCAAACTCCAAGAGGAAGGCATGACCTCGATTACTGCATGCGGTACGTTCCACCACTAAACCATCGCGTAACTTCAATAGTGCTGCCAGTGCTTGCTGCTCTTCACTTCTAACATTTGCAAAACGCATACTTGGCCGCTGCCCTGCTTCACATATTGCCTCTGCATCAATCCAATCATTCTTATTGGATTTTACAAAAGGCTTAACAAATTTGGCCGGTATCAACTTGCAGGTGTGACCATGGGATATAGCCGTCCTTGCCCAGTAATGTGCGCCGCCACAGGCTTCCATGTAAATATTACAAGGTGGTAGCTTGGCTAAATAGACAGCAAACTTTTTATTGGTAAGTTGCTTTCGTTCAATCAAGTTTCCTTTAGTATCTTGACCAGCTATATGGCATCCGTGCTTGCCAAGATCTACACCTAATGCTTGAATATTCATGGTGATTCGCCTTTTTTGGTTTCGTCACCTTCAGC
>JAPYOO010000592.1 GCA_029938135.1 Bermanella sp.
TTAAATCGCAAGCGCTGCTTGACGAGGCCGCATTATTGGCTTGTATGGCGTACGTGGATTTAAATCCTATACGTGCAAAAATGGCTAAAACCCCTGAAAAATCAGACTACACGTCTATAAAAAAGCGCTGCAATAAAGCAAAAGAAGTTAGTCAGCCAAACAGTGTTAATCAGCAAGAAAAAACGTTACTTCCATTTCTGGGTAATCCCATAAAAAATCAGCCAATAGGCATTCAGTTTAAATTAAGTGATTATTTAAACTTGGTTGACTGTACAGGCCGAATATTAAGAGAAGATAAGCGGGGCTGTATAGATCCAAACGCAGAAAAAATCCTACAGCGTTTAGATATAGATGAAGATAAATGGTTAGAAATGACAAGGGGCTTTGAAGGTTGTTTTAGCTCATTTGTAGGCAGCGAAAAAAAATTACGTAATGCCTGCGAGCAATTCAATTATCAGCGGCCACCAGGTCTAGCGACTTGTAAGCGAATGTTCCACTGAGCCCTCAGCTCTACTTACCCTTTTGATCAAGTTCTTTTGATAGTTGCTAGGTCCCAGACCCCTTTGATACGCAAATCCTTTGCCTAAGCGCATGATTTTTGGTTTCTTTGGCTGTAAACGGACTTGAATTGGCTTGCTTACCGATGGGAATACCGGTTTTTACAATGATGGATGTCCATGCAAGAAACATCCATACAAGAAATCTTGAGAAGGGGTGCTTTGTTTTCTGCTTTTTTTATAGTGGGCCAAATATCACGGCTTAAAAGGTTTAATAGGTACGGCCGCTTTACTAGGCTGTTGCTTGAGCATTCTATTTCACCTAGAGCTACAGTCGTCCAGACTTTTTAAACCGTTTTATTCCTAAACTCAGTATTTCATCCCGCTTCGACCTGTTTTATCTAATCTAAAAGTACGCACAAGGATTAGTAGGAAGTAAGTGACTATGAGATGGAACCTTTTATTTAGCTGTGCAGTGCCCATGGCGCTGGTAATAAGTAATGCAGCAAGTGGCCAAATGCTGGCCATGAACGAATACGAGTTACAGCAAACCACCGCCCAAATTGAATTTGCGGGCATTCCCATTTTAGAAGAAGCTGGCTTTAACATCAGTGATGCAGGTGTTGAGGTAGATCTAGATATTCAGGCCGATATAGACTCAATTACCTATACCGATGATGATGGTGTTGGCCCCAATGGGCAGGCAGGCAGTATTATTTTAAAAGGTGTGCATATAGGCAGCAGCTCCACCCCCATTACCCCAGATCAAGTTAGAAG
>JAPYOO010000593.1 GCA_029938135.1 Bermanella sp.
CATTGCTGTCCCACAGTTTGGGATAAATAGAAAAGCCTGAGTCCAAGTTGTTACAATGTGAGTGCGAACAAACGTTGTAGCAATAAGGGCTCAGGCTTTGACACATCATAACACCGCTTTTCATCAGTTACTAAAACCACTATCCAGACATGAATTTGAAGGTTTAGCCAAAGAACATCATTCTGGACAAAAGCTACGCAGTGCCTCTCGATGGGACCAGTTTATTGGCATGGCCATGTCGCAACTTTCTGGTCGTCAAAGTTTACGTGATATCCACTCAAATTTAGAATCCCAACAAGATAAACTTTATCACCTTGGCGCCAAACCCATTGCTCGGACTACCCTCGCCAGGCTCAATGAAAAACAGCCCGCCAAGCTGTATGAAACCCTATTTTATAAACTGTTAAAACGTTGCCAGCAACAACCTTCCAATCACAAATTTCGCTTTAAAAATCCGCTGTATTCACTGGATGCTAGTGCTATTGATTTATCATTAAAGCTGTTTCCATGGGCGGCTCATCGCGATGACACTGCTAATGTAAAACTCAGCGTTGCTTTGAATCATGGCAACATGATGCCGGAGTTTGTCGCGCTCAGCGATGGCAATGAAAACGATATGATTGAAGGCCGAAAGTTTAATTTCCCCAAAGGCAGTATTGTGGCTTTTGATAAGGGTTATGTGGACTACCAATGGTTCGCAGACCTTACCAATAAAGGGGTTAGCTTCGTCACTCGGCTTCGAAGTGGGTCAGTTTATGAAGTAATCGAGCAGCAGGATACGAATTCAGACAAAGGTATTTTAAGTGACCAAACAATTTGTTTTACCAGTGCCCATGCTCAAAAACGCAACGCACCAAAGGTAAGACTTATTCGGTTTTTAGATTTTGAAAGCGGTCGTTTATACCGCTTCCTAACTAACAATTTTAAATTGGCAGCTTCTACAATAGCGGCTATTTATAAGGATCGTTGGCAGGTGGAGTTATTTTTTAAAGCGATTAAACAAAACCTTAAAATAAAAGCGTTTGTAGGTCTATCTAGAAATGCAGTATTGACTCAAATCTGGATAGCCATGATCACCTATCTTTTGGTGTCGTTTGCCAGGCACAGTGCAAAAGAAGGGTGGACTGTCCAGCGTATTTTACGTGTGCTTCAAGTCAATCTATTTGAGCGGAAATCTCTTAAGCAATTGCTCCAACCCGAACTATTTAGGCATAAAAAAAGCGAACCTCAAATGAGGTTCACTTTATGACGTTTAAACTGTGGGACAGTAGTG
>JAPYOO010000594.1 GCA_029938135.1 Bermanella sp.
CCGAAAATATAGTCGCTAGGCACTTCAAGGTTGACCATGCCGTCTTTTTCCATTTGACGGATATGACGAGCCGTAATACGACGACTCTCTTCAACGATGACCTTACCTTTTGAATCCTTGATATCAAACAGGGCAGTTTCGCCACGTAGACGCTCAGGAATCAATGCTAAACGGATGTTTTCGCCTTCGATTTCAAATTTATCGTTATCGAAGAACATTTCTAAAATTTCATTCGTCTCTAACCCTAGAGCACGCAACAAAATAGTAGCAGGCAGTTTACGACGACGGTCAATTCGCGCATATACCATGTCTTTAGGGTCAAATTCAAAATCTAACCAAGAACCACGGTATGGAATAACACGGGCGTTATATAACAACTTACCCGAAGAATGCGTCTTACCTTTGTCGTGATCGAAGAACACGCCCGGAGAACGATGAAGTTGAGATACGATTACACGCTCTGTACCGTTAATGATAAACGTACCATTGTCGGTCATCAGAGGCATTTCGCCCATGTAAACTTCTTGCTCTTTAATGTCTTTAATTGCTTTGTTTGATGAATCTTTATCATAAATGATCAGACGCACTTTAACGCGTAACGGTGCCGCAAAGGTCACGCCACGAGACATGCATTCTTTTTCATCAAATACCGGGATACCTAAGCGATAGCTCACGTATTCCAATGCTGCGCTTCCACTGTAGCTTACAATGGGGAAAACAGACTTAAATGCCGCATGCAGACCTACGTCTGTACGAGCCTCAACTAACTTATCTGACTGCAGATAGTTACGGTACGAATCTAATTGGATGGCAAGTAGATAAGGGATATCCATAACCCTTGGTAACTTACCAAAATCCTTACGGATTCGTTTTTTCTGTGTGTACGAGTACGCCATCAGCAATCCCCAGCTGTATCACCTAGACTAAGGTCTTCTTAAAGACCCGCGTTTGACTTCAACAAGTCAACATTCTTATAAATGTGCCACCGCAAAAATAGACACTTCAAACAAGAACGGAAAAAGGCCGGTAGACAAACGTCCACCAGCCCAGTGTGCACTAAATAACTTAGCGCCTCACCTTAAGCAATGCAAGCATGTGGCTTGAAATTACTTAAGTTCAACCGCAGCACCAGCAGCTTCAAGAGCGGCTTTAAGTGCTTCAGCGTCGTCTTTAGAAAGACCTTCTTTAACAGCTGTTGGTACGCCATCAACGATACCTTTAGCTTCTTTAAGACCAAGGCCAGTCGCTTCACGAACGGCTTTGATTACAG
>JAPYOO010000595.1 GCA_029938135.1 Bermanella sp.
AAAATGCCTGTGTATAAGACGCATCGTACCGCCTCTTTTCCACAAAGTATTTATGACAAGGCTAAGAAAAATGCCACCACCGCAGAGCTAGTAAGTGGCGGTAATGGTATGGTGAATTTTGATGAAACCATTCCATTTGCCATTCCACAAAATGGCTTAGAAGTCATCTGGAATCACGTGAGTCGTTATCGCGGTGGATCAATTGAACGCAATGTAGCAACGTTACCCGTGCAGGTTAACGGGTCGTTCACGGCGGTGAAACAGCGTGCTCAATTAACCAGCCCCTTGTATTTGAAAGGCGGTAAGGATGAACAAAGTGATGATAATATTTTGTTTTATTACACCTCATCTATTAAGTCTCCAGCCCGTTTAACCGGTAATGTTTTGCTAGTACACGAAACCATTGATCAGGTAGAGCAGCCACGTATGGCGTGGGTTTATAACGCAGGTCAGCGTCGTGTGCGTCGTGCACCACAAATTGCATATGATGCACCAAGACAGGCGTCTGAAGGACTAAGTACCTCTGATCAGGTCGATATGTACAACGGCGCACCTAAAAAATATAACTGGAAGTTATTGGGTAAAACTGAAATTTACATTCCTTACAACTCTTACAAGTTGGCCGATCCAACTATTAAATACCAAGACATCGTGCAAACCGGTCACATTGATCAGGACTTAACACGTTATGAACTGCACCGCGTTTGGAAAGTTGAGGCTACGTTGAAAGAAGGCGAGCGCCACGTATACGGCAAACGTACTTTCTATGTGGATGAAGATACCTATCAAATTGCTGTCGCAGATCACTACGATAACCGCAATGTATTATGGCGTGTAGCGGAAGGGCATGCCTTGCAGTTTGTTAATGCCAATACCCCTTGGTATGTGTCTACTACTAACTATGATTTATTATCGGGCCGTTATTTAGTTGAATTGAATAACGAAGAAAAAAAGCCGTTCACATTTGGTAAGGAAGTGAAGCGTAAACATTTCACGTCTGCCGCACTGCGCCGTTCAGGAAAGCGTTAATCCTATTGGGTTGATGTTTTGCTATTGCCGGGCCCTAAAAAGCCCGGTTTTTTTGTGCCCGCTATTTGAGTTTGTAAGTCTAAAGTCGTGGCCTAGCATTGACTCATCGCTGGTACTAATAGCTCCTATATTTAAAGCTTGCCCCTAAGGCATATAATGTCGCTGAGTTTATAGGTATTATAGAGCCATGAATGACAGTAATTTTATAATTAATAATACGTTAGCTCAGGGTTTGGATGTG
>JAPYOO010000596.1 GCA_029938135.1 Bermanella sp.
CTGTTGCTAACTTGCGTATTGATTTCACTGACCCGTAGCTCTGTTTGGCCAAGCTTTACTGGAATGCTTAGGGTGTATTCACTATTACTCACTTTGCTTAACACGGCGGCTGGGCCTTCGGTGTTTTCTAAAATAAAACTAAAGTCAGGGCTGACGTTAATCCAACGTAATTTGGCTTTTACGACAATACTGCTTTGCAGGGCCACTTGGCTGCCGTCAGTTTGAATGCTTGCGCCAGTGGTGCTAATTTTCACCTCGGGCACCACGTCGGTAAACCCGTTGGCACTGTAGGTGCCGATGAGTTCAGTGGTGCAGTTATCAAGGGCAAATTGTTCGATGGTGCAGTCTTGGTTATTTTTTAGGGTGATGCTGATACTTTGGCTGCCAGAGCGTTTAGGAGTGGCGTAATACACACGGTATAAGCCTTTGGTTTGCTTTAAAGCTGCTTGCTGAGCCTCGTATAAAACGGTTTGTAATACCCCTACAGTGGCGGCGTTGTACACCCGCTCGCTACTGCCAGTGATTTGCGCAAGGCTTTCGGTGCTGACATTGCTGCCTAGGGCGATGGCAAAAATATCTTTGCCTTGTGTGATGTTTTTAATGTCGCTGGCGGTGCGGTTATCGGTATTGTGGTCGCCATCTGAAATTACAATGGCGTAGCCGTATTGGGCGCTGTCTAGGCCAAAGTCGTTTTTCCAACGGGCCAGCCCAGTGGTGATGGCACCTAATAAGTTGGTGGAGTTGCCTCGGTTCACTAAAGATTCATCAATGCCGTTTATGGCAGTGGCTAGGTCATCTAGGTTATTGGTGAAGTCGCTGATTAAAGTAACCGTGCTATCAAAGGTATATATGGCCACGGTTTGGCCGTCTACTAATAACGGGGTTTTGTTGCCGTTGGTATCTTCATTATAAAGAGCGGCTTTGGCCGCGGTTTTAATGGTAGCAATATCACTGGGTAATAAACTGGTGCTCACATCTAATATGAGTACGGTGCGCAAATCTAATGTGGCATCGCTGGCTTGCTCGGCATCGACAAAGGCTTCTAAGCCCAATACTTGGTCGTTTTCTTTCACCACAAAAGCCGCTTTTCCCAATCCTTCAATGGGATTGCCTGTGACACGGTCGGTGACTCTTAGGCCGGCAACCACCACACTACTGGGGGCATTGGTTTGTATGCCGAATGGTTGTAAGTTAAAACCATTGTAGTCAATGCAGGTTAAAGCAATATTATTAATGTGGACATTAGCAATCACACCGCTGGCAAAC
>JAPYOO010000597.1 GCA_029938135.1 Bermanella sp.
AAGCAACTTATTACTCAATTAGAATTAAGAGAAAAAATGGGCATAACCCCACCCGCCTTTGTTTATGACTCGGTAATTAAAACCTGCGAAACACTTATTAGCGGCTACCCATTCAATAAAAACAAAAAATCTACACCCAATATACTATGGTCAAATTTTGATGAAAAAATAGAAGGCCTTGAACTTTATGAGTCCAGCGAAAAAGTATTACGATACGGCCTTAAAAAAGCACTGACTCGATATTATAAACCCGCCTATCAGTCTTTGATTTCGCACCTAAAAAGAAACAAAAAACGCGCAAGCCAAGACACCGGTTTTCATCAATTCACACAAGGCAAAGACTTTTACAATCAACAACTAAAAAACAGTACTAGCACTCAATTAACGGCAGAACAAATTCATGCCCTAGGCTTAAAAGAAATTGCTGATATAAAACTACAAATTACCCTGCTTTTACCCCAGTTAGGTGAAACCAGCATTGAGGCGCTGTTCAAACGTACACGCAACGACCAAAGCCTTTATTACCAAGATGCCAACCAAGCGCTCGCAGACAGTAAAAAATACATACAAGCCATGAACAAAAACCTTGGCATGGCGTTTAATAACATCCCAAATACCCCTATGGACGTCACGTTGGTAGAAGCGTTTCGTGAAAACAGTGCACCTATTGCTTTTTATCAAAGCCCCAGCGACGACAATACTCGACCTGGCCGCTACTACATGAACCAAAGCAAGCTGAATGAAATGCCCGCGTTTCAACTTGAAGCCTTGGCCTATCACGAAACCCTGCCAGGCCATCACTTGCAAACCATATATGCACAACAAAACAAACAGGTACCGGAGTTTCGCCGTCACGGAAGCTTCACCGCTTACAGTGAAGGCTGGGGGCTTTATGCTGAAAAACTGGCCAAAGATTTAGGCGGCTATCAAAAGCCGTGGAATGAATACGGCCGACTGCTGATGGAATTATGGCGTGCCAACCGCTTAGTACTAGACACCGGCTTACACTACTACGGTTGGGACATTGAGAAAGCACTCGCCTTTCGCCTTGCTAACACCCCTTTCAGCAAGGCTGACAGCCTTAATGCCATACAGCGTTACCTCGTTATGCCAGGACAGGCCACGGCCTATAAAGTTGGGCAACGTCACTTTATTAAACTGGCGAAAAAGGCATCAACTGCACTGGCACCCCACTTTAACCTAGGTGACTATCACGACTACATATTGGGAATGGGACCGCTGCCTTTGGATATATTAGAGCAACA
>JAPYOO010000598.1 GCA_029938135.1 Bermanella sp.
CCCGGTATTCCGAGGGGGTTTGTTGGTGTTTATCCTTAAAGGCCTTGTTAAAGGACGACAGGGATTTGAAGCCAATATCCAAAGCAATGCTGATAATGGGTAATGAGGGCTCGATAATGAGGCGCTGAGAGGCTTCTTCGATACGATACTCATTAAGAAACTGATTGAAATTTCGGTACCCCAGTTCCTGATTGATCATGACACGCAGCTTGTATTCGGCGATGGATAACAACTGGGCCAAATCCCCGATGGTGGCACCGTGATTGGCATAAAAGCGATCCTCACCCATGGCGCTGCGAATTTGCGCGATTTGTGCCTGATTATCCACAGGCCTTTGTGTGGTGGCCGTTGGTGGGGACTTGGGTTTGTCCAGTACTAGGGGCAGATCGTCGCGTAGGGAGAACAAGTACAGGTTGCTGCCGATGCACACAGCAAATAACAAGATGGAGCCCACCACCTCCACTATCATTGGCGTGGACCCCGCCGACCACAGCTCTACCAGAATGACGATGGCGGCCAGTGCGCCTCCGCCGGCAGCAACCGGTATGCGCAGTTTATAGCGCTGATTTACGAGGTCGTTGGCGCGTCCTTCCAGGGCCATATAGATCACATGCACCACCAGCCCCAGCTTTAATAGTTGCGGCAATAAGTCAAACAGGGCACGGCTGGCATCGGCCCCTAAGGTAAGTGAGGCCTCTTGCCAATCGGGAACCCACAGGACCAGGTACGTTAGGCTCACCAGCCAAAACCAGGAGGGAATGTCGCGGTCATCGTAGAAGAAGAACCGCCCCACCAACCACAATATGACGGGTATGCAGTCGGCAAATATCGCCACTATAAAATGCAGCCCTAAGACTTGGTAACTGATGGGGGTAATCAGATAGCAGCCAAAGCTAAACAGGGTTAATGCCACCAAACGGCCCATGGCGTGGCGCTGATTAATGAGCAGATAGACGCATATGAACAATACCTGTGACAGGGCCAACAAGCGAAAGAGGTGATGATAGGTTTCCATGAATCTTTGGGTCTCAAATCGACAATATAGCCTGGGCGGGACCACATATTAGCAAGCTAAATATCAATATCAAATGCTTGGGCAGGGCTTAACTAGAATTCTAAATAATAAAAAAGCCAGGAAAAAGCAGGCGTCAGCCTAACTCTTCAACCTAAGAATAAACATTAATCAAACGCAAGCTTACCTGTGCGTATACGTTGCGGATGATCAACCACCGGAAAACTGGCCACTTCTTTGGCTTCTTC
>JAPYOO010000599.1 GCA_029938135.1 Bermanella sp.
CCGATTTTTTTTTGTTTTTTTAGGTGAGGAAAACCTTTATGGGTGTTGTCGCCAAGCGCTCTTCCATGACCTTTTACTCGGATGGATCTGACTTATACTGCCATCGTGTGCGTATAGTCCTAGCCGAGAAAGGTGTTGCGGTAGAAATCCACGATGTGGATCCAGAAAATATACCCGAAGATTTAAGATCTTTGAATCCATACAATCAATTGCCAACGTTAGTTGATCGCGATTTAGTTTTGTATGAGCCCGGCATTATGATGGAATATTTGGATGAGCGTTTTCCTCATCCACCATTGTTGCCAGTATACCCAGTTGCCCGTGCCGAGAGCCGTTTATGGCTTTACCGCATTCAACGTGACTGGTGCACACTAGCTGATATTATTTTGGCTAAAAAAGATGAAGAAGCGGTTATCGCTGCTCGTAAAGAGTTGCGTGAAAGCTTAATAAGCACATCACCTATTTTTGGTGAGAAGCCTTACTTCATGAGTGACGATTACAGTATTGTAGATTGTTGTACGGCTCCGCTTTTATGGCGTTTACCTATGATGGGTATTGATCTGCCAGAAAAGCAGACTAAAGATCTGCATGAATACATGGAGCGTTTGTTCGAGCGTGAATCTTTCCAAGTTAGCTTATCTGAAGCTGAGCAGGAAATGCGCGAATGACGCCTAGTCGCCCATATTTGATGCGCGCACTGTATGAGTGGATTCAGGATAATGAATTTACTCCATACGTGTTAGTGGATGCCAATATCTTAGAGGTTCAGGTACCCATTGAGCACGTTAATGACGGGCAAATAGTGCTGAATATTAACGCCAGTGCGGTACGTGACTTGTTGATTGATAATCAAGGCATGAGCTTTAGTGCTCGTTTCTCTGGTGTAAACCAAAATATCTATGTGCCGATCGTGGCCGTTTTAGCTATTTACGCCAAAGAAAATGGCGAAGGTATGGTGTTTGGTAATGAGGCCGGAGCGCCGGATCCAACGGATACGCCGCCTCCACCTAAAAAAGAAGAGCGTCCTGTTGGGCGGCCTTCCTTGTCGGTAGTTAAGTAAGCTTTAACTCAGACCCAAAAAAAACAGAGCCTAGGCTCTGTTTTTTTATGCCCAGGGAAGGGCGGTATAGCGCGGTGCCATGGATGGCAAGGAGCGTATATGCCCAAGCGGACTAGTACAGCTTAGCTATAAAAACTAGGTTCCATGGTCGTGACAGTAATCACAGGGATGTGATGTATTAGAGTAATGCAGGGAGC
>JAPYOO010000600.1 GCA_029938135.1 Bermanella sp.
GTATTTCCTCATGAATTTGACGGCTTAACCACAGATGAAATTCGTAAGAACCGCCCTGAGCTAACCCGCTTTGCCGATAAGATTGATGAGATAAAGTCTAAAAAATAGTGACAGCAATATCAGCCTCCTAGGCTGACAAACCTTGTAAAGGATAAACCACCATGAAAATTAAATTCTTAGTTTATTTTATGGTCGTTTATCTGGCGGGCACGTCTTCTTTGCATGCCCAACAAACATTAATTTTCTCTACCATTGTTAATTCCAACAGTGCCAAAATCAGTGAGCAAGTGATTCGCGAGGCTTATCGGCGTCTAGGATTTGATATTGAAGTTGTAGCTATGCCGGCAAGGAGAGCACTTGAGGTGTCTAATGATGGTGAGGTAGATGGTGAGTTACATCGCATTTATGGTCTAGACAAACGCTGGAAAAATTTAGTAAGGGTGCCTAACAAGGTTAATGTTCTTGAGGCAACCGTCTTTACTAAAAGGGTTAAATTTGACGTGGCAGGTTGGAATAGTATTAAGCCTTATGTGGTAGGAGTGCGCCGAGGTATTCAGTTTAGCAATAGAAATACGGATGGCATGTCGCGTCAAATTGTTAATTCGATTCAGAGTTTGTTTGATATATTGAAATTTGATCGCGTAGAAGTGGTTGTGACATCGTTAGTAAACGGCCTAAGCGAGCTTAAAGAAGCCAAACTATCAATGATTAGGCCCTTGTCACCTTCTATTGAGATTTATCCCTTGTACCATTATCTACATAAAAAACACCTGTCTTTAGTTCCAAAAGTTAATGCGGTGCTTGAGGATATGAAAAATGAAGGTTTGATTGAACGCATTAGGCAGCAAGGAATAACTAACTTACACAGTGGCACTGTTACCCCAGACAAACTTTAAGTTCATCACGTCACTGGGCGAGACAGTTCTCGCAAAATTTTTAAGGTGAATTGGCAGATTAGGAAAAATTAAAGTCTATCACACAGTCAATTCCGGGGGGCTGTTATACCCGACTGTGAATTCTAATTAAGATTATTTACGTTAAAAATATAATGGAGGGCAAGTGCAAGCTGTGAAGTTTCACCACAAATGAAAAATGGCGCTGAACAAACAGGAGCTTGTTCAGCGCATTGACACGTTGCAGTACTTAAATTAAATCTTTTTTAATGTCCTTGTAGTCAGCAGCTTCTAGACGTGGGCCAAACTGAGACACCACCTGTGAGCTGATCTTACTGGCTAAATCACCCGCCACTGTCCAAGA
>JAPYOO010000601.1 GCA_029938135.1 Bermanella sp.
CGTGAGCATTATGCTCATAGCCGTACCCGCGGCGAGCGTCGCCAGGTTCAATTGTTTCGCTCACTGGTAGGCACTAGCCGCCAAATTCAATATATTCGTGAATTGATGCACCAAGTGGCCGATAAAGAGGCCACCGTGTTAATCACAGGCGAAAGTGGCACCGGCAAAGAAGTGGTGGCCCGTAATCTTCATTATCATAGTACCCGCCGCGATGGGCCTTTTGTGCCCATTAACTGTGGTGCTATTCCCACCGAGTTAATTGAAAGCGAATTATTTGGTCATGAAAAAGGCGCTTTCACTGGCGCAATATCTGCCCGCCCAGGCCGGTTTGAAATGGCAGAAGGGGGCACGCTGTTCCTAGATGAAATTGGCGACTTACCATTAGCCATGCAAGTTAAAATGTTGCGGGTGTTACAAGAGCGTACCTTCGAGCGAGTGGGTGGCACCAAAACACTTAAAACCAATGTACGGATTATTGTGGCGACACACAAAGACTTAGAAAAAATGGTAAGCGAAGAGACCTTCCGCGAAGATTTGTTTTATCGCCTGAATGTTTTCCCCTTAGAAGTGCCACCCTTGCGCGAACGTCGTGAAGATATTCCGTTGTTATTAAACGAATTGATTTCTCGTATGGAAAATGAAAAGCGAGGTTCTATCCGTTTCAATAGCGCAGCTATCATGTCGCTGTGCCGTCATGATTGGCATGGCAATGTTCGTGAACTGGCCAATTTAGTGGAACGCTTGGCGATATTACACCCTTATGGTGTAGTGGGTATTCCTGAGCTTCCTGCTAAATTCCGCCATGTTGATACCACTGATGAAGAAGACTCCAGCTTAAACCAGCCGGTATCTTTACCGTCCGAACCGGGTTTAGTGGGGTTAGACAGTCCCGCGTTGTTGCCAGTTAATGGTATTGATCTTAAAGATTATCTTACCCACTTAGAGCGCTCGCTTATTCAACAAGCGCTGGATGATGCTTGTGGTGTAGTGGCTCGTGCCGCTGAAAAGTTACGCATACGCCGCACCACGTTAGTCGAGAAAATGCGCAAGTACGGTTTGCATCGTAAAGAAAAAGAGCCCGTGGAAGAAGAGCTATAAACCGGTAAATTAAGGTGAACCTGCATTTCCGTAGGTCCACTTTGTAGGAGGCCACCCCGTGGCCGATCAATCAAACTTCAATTAAAGAGCTACCCTCGTACAAGCTCACCCCGTTAGCGATCATTCAAAGACCAGGCAAGTTCCCAAAAGATCGGG
>JAPYOO010000191.1 GCA_029938135.1 Bermanella sp.
TTCGTACTGCTTCAAAAAAGACACTCTATACCCGTACATGCCAATGTGGCGATATACAGCTGACTGCTGGGTTACTTTTTCTTGGCCATTCTTATAAAGCTCCCTATCCCAAGGAATAGGTGCGCGGCTAAAATATAAAGCAAAGCCATTATTGTCTAAAACCGCTTTGACCACATTGGGGTCAAACACATCGCAGGCATCCTCAATAGGCGCACACAGGGATGACATCCCTGCTTGTGGGTTCTTTAACAAACCCTGGGCCGTAAGTTCTATCAGGTTCTGTGGGATTAGGGGTTCGTCACCTTGCAAATTCACAATGACATCCGAATCCTTCCATTTCATTTCTTTGGCGACCTGAGCGATGCGCTCGGTACCATTTTCATGATCAACAGACGTCATGACTACCCGCGCACCAAAACCTTGGGCCACATCAAATATACGTTGATCGTCTGTGGCAATTACGATTTCTGCATTGCCTGTGGCCTGAGCACGCTCGTATACATGCTGTATCATGGGCTTGCCGGCAAGGTTAATTAACGGCTTACCGGGCAGTCGGCTAGAGCCAAAACGCGCTGGGATAACAATTTTGTAATCTGACACAATCTTACCTACTTATGTTTTAAGACTTATCTTTTAGGATTTTGCGTTCTTCAAATTCTGGCAGCATGGCTTTTATATAGGCCTGCTTTAAATCCATACGGCTGCCCAGTATTAGATCAGCCACTTCACGAGCCACACCCTTGCCGCCTTTGGCAAGTGTTACTACATCAGCATATTCTTGCACCATTGAGTAGGCGTCAGCGGGCGCTAAAGATAAACCCACTTTTTGCATTACCTTTAAATCGATAACGTCATCACCACAATATGCGACCTCATCAAAATCAATAGACAACTTGGAGGTCAGCTCGGTTAGCGCTAGCAATTTATCTTTGCAGCCTGTATAGGCGTGTTTAATGGATAAATGCTCAATACGCCTTGCTAAGGGCTGTGAGTCTTTGGCACTTATAATGGCTACGGCCACATCAAATGCCTGCAGCAATTTAATACCAACACCGTCTTTTACATTAAAGTGCTTAACTTGCTCGCCATCGGGCCCGTAAACCAGTGTGCCATCTGTTAATACACCATCAACATCCAGCACTAATAGCTTTATATTCTGAGCTTTTAATTTTATTTGCTTATCTATATTCTGATTCATTCTTTAGTTACCAAGTGTCGATCATAAACATCATCATATCGGACAATGTCGGATTCATTCAAATAGGATCCCGTTTGAACTTCTACCACCTCAAGCATCTGGGTGGCGTTATTTGTAAGACGGTGTTTGTCTTGATGGTTAATCGTAATGGCCTGTCCTTGGGACAGTTCCGTGTTATGGCCATTTAACTCAACGGTCGCGGTGCCTGCAACCACCACCCAATGCTCTGAACGGTGATCATGGCTTTGCAAGGATATTTGCGCTCCGGGCTGCACACTTAGCTGTTTAACCAGGAAGTTTTCGCCCTGCGCCAGCACCTTAAATGTGCCCCATGGCCGGTAGGTTTCTAAGCGGTCTAATAAATCCAGCCTTTGCGCCTTCATTAATAGGCCCGCCATAGCGCTCAATTCAGATATAGAATCTTGGTTCGCTATCAATGTAAGGTCGTCATCATCAATGATCAATAAGTCATCTACACCCACAAAAACAGTGGGTTTTTGGCCGGATGACATGTTAACGGGTAGCCCCAGTTCTTTGCGTCGACGCAATAGCGACTTCCACGTGCCTAAATCATCCCAGTCACCATTAAACGTGACCGCCTTTAAGTTGCTCGCTTTCTCCAGCACCGCACAGTCAAATGAAATGGATTCACAACTTTCCATCTCAGGACCCAACAGAGTAAAGTCATACGGCTGCTTTCGTGAAATAAAGGCTTGCTCAACATGTTTATAAAGCTGAGGTGAGTGCACTTTGAACATATCAATGACATGTTTAGCGTACGCCATGACCACCCCTGCATTCCAAAGGTAGTCGCCGCTTTCTAGGTACGACTGAGCCTTGATGAGGTTGGGTTTTTCGGTAAAGCCACTGACCTTGCACACACCCTTTGATCCCGTAGAAGCCTTGATATAACCAAACCCAATCGATGGAGAAGTGGGTTCAATCCCCATTAATACAATTTCATTAACGGACAAGCTTTCGAAACCCAGCGTTACAGATTTAACAAATAACGCGCCGTCAGGTAGGTATTGATCACTTGGAAGCACCAATATTTGTGCATTTGAGTCTTGCTCAAAAGCATGTAGGCAGCCCGCCAATACGGCTGCTGCGGTATTTTTGGCGGCGGGCTCCAGAAGTACATCAATAGGGCCCGCGTCCATCGCGGCCAACTGGTGCTTAAGAAGGAATCTGTGCTGTTCACTGGCAACCACTAAGGGTGGAAGCTTAGAACATGCTTTAGCCCTAATTAAACTTGCCTGCAGCAAGGTTTGTCCTTGCTGCAATAGATCAAGATACTGTTTGGGATGGTTTGAGCGGGACACAGGCCAAAGCCGGGAGCCTGCGCCCCCAGCTAACACAATAGGATGTATAGCCACTAAAATGCCCGCGCTTACGCTAAGGCCACTTCAATTTCTTTGGCGATACCCTGGTATTCTTTTTCAAGCTTCTTCATGGCTTTTTTAGAGACGCCGCCCAATAGATTAACCGCATTTCGCACACGTGCACGGCTTAAATCAGGGCCTATGATCGCCATGGAATCAAACACTGAGAAAGACGCGGGTGTACCGGCAATAGCCACAAAGAACGGGAACAATAAATCCCTTACTTTTATATCCATTACTTTACCTAAAGCGAACAGGCGTTTCTCAATGTTTTCTTTATCCCAGTGGCGAATGGCTTCTAACTGCCACAAACCAAGCTGCAATACTTTGACGATTTGATCTTGCTCTAACGATTTATGGGTAAAGTCTTCTTCACTGATATTAGGGTGTCCACTTAGCAAAAAGCCCGCTAAAGGAATTACATCAGCAAACGTACTAATACGAGGAATAATATGAGAAATAGCAGGCTGTAAGAATGACTTATTAACGCCCCATTGCGTAAAGCGCTGAATAAATTCGTCTTCAGTTAGCTCTTTAATCCATTGTCCATTCAACCAAGAAAGTTTCTCTTGATCAAAAATGGGTCCACCTAAAGAAACACGCTGTATGTCGAAGTTTTTAAACATCTCATCACGAGTGAATTTTTCTGATTCATCCGGCATGGACCAGCCCATACGACCCAGGTAATTCAATAAAGCTTCTGGCAAGAAACCCGCACGGTGGTAATACATGATGCTAGTAGGGTTTTTACGCTTACTTAGCTTTGACTTGTCTGGGTTGCGTAGCAGCGGCATATGGCAAAGCTCAGGCATTTCCCAGCCAAAATACTTATAAAGTAATTGGTGTTTAGGGGCTGAGCTTAACCACTCTTCACCACGGATAACGTGGCTAATTTCCATTAAATGATCATCTACAACGTTCGCTAAGTGATAGGTAGGCATGCCGTCGGATTTCATTAGGATTTGGCAATCAATCATGTCCCAATCCATGTCGATATCGCCACGTAACATATCCTTAAAAGTACAAACGCCCTCTTCAGGTACATGCATGCGCACAACATAAGGCGCATTTTCTTCACTGCGCTGAGTAACGATATCCGCTGAAAGCTCTAGATCACTGAATTTAAGCGCTGAAAAACCACCCGCTTCTTTCTTTTGGGCTCTTAATTGGTCTAGTTCAGCAGCCGTGCGATAGCATTTAAAGGCATGGCCTGAAGCTAACAGCATCTCGATATGCGCACTATAGATATCACTGCGCTCACTTTGACGGTACGGCCCTTTATCGCCACCCACATCAGGGCCTTCAGCCCAATCTAAACCAAGCCATCTAAGGCTATCGTAAATGGCCTGCTCAGACTCTTTGTTGCTACGCACCTGATCCGTGTCTTCAATGCGAAGAATGAATTCACCGCCATGCTGACGAGCAAATGCAAGGTTAAACAAAGCAATGAACGCTGTTCCAACATGAGGGTCACCGGTGGGAGATGGAGCAATTCGGGTGCGTACGTTCATTGTGTATCCTTGACTGTGGTAATCGAAAAACGCGGATTATAGGCTTAACCGGCGCTTTGGCCAATATATTCAGGTAGGCTATGATTAACTAACGTAATCAAAGCACCTTTATAGCCTCATGCCGCTATTCATTGTAGTCCTTTTATTGTTCATAAATTCATCCGTCCAGGCCATTGAAATGGGCCCAAACGAGAGGTATTCAATAGATCAGTTTCAGCTGTACAAGGATCATAACCACCAGTACGACATCACCAGTATTCAGCAGGTCCCTAGTAAAGATTGGCAAAAGGTGACAAGGAGCAATATTAGCCTTGGCTATACACCGGCCACCGTGTGGGTAAAGTTCAATCTATCTAATCCAAAAAACAGTACACCGCATCGACTATTAGATATTAGCTACCCTCTCTTGGATTATGTGAGCGTTTATGAATTGGCTGCTAACGGTGGTACTGCTAAGAATATTTTACAGTCGGGAGATCGTTTGCCGTTCACTCAGCGAAATTTCAATCATCCCAATTTTGTTAGCGCACTTTACATCGAAGGGGGTCGCTCGTATGAGTACATAGTGAAAATAAGGAGTGACGCCCCCATCCAAACTGAGATTATTTTATGGACAGTAGACTCATTCCAGAGTCATTATCGGCAGCAATACAGTATTTTGTTTTTTTACTTAGGGCTGATTCTAAGCAGTGCGGCCTTTAACTTTTTGGTCTACCTATATTTAAAAGAGAATGTGTATTTAGCCTACGCTTTATATGCCTCCAGCTTTGCTTTTTTCATGGCCAGCCAGCATGCCATTCTTTTTGAATACATCTATCCTGGCTCCCCAGATACCCACAACTGGTCACAATTAATACTTTCAAATGCGGCCATATCATTCACTGCATTATTTAATCTATTATTTCTAAAAATTAGGCCGTCAAGCAAGTCAGGCAGGATGCTAATTGCCTTTATATTGTTGCCCGTAATACTCTTAATATGCAGTCCATCACTGGGGTTCTCTGTTGCTATTCAGGCCGCGGTATTTGGTGCGTTAGTTATTATCCCCTCCATATTCATTATTGGCTTGTTGAATGTTAAAAAAAATATAGATGGCTGGTTATTTATATCTGCTTGGGTGTGCCTCTTTGCTGGCATCGTTACTTTTTTAGCTTCAAAAATAGGCCTGCTAGGTTTTAATGAGCTAATAAACCACTCTATTCTTATTGGGTCGGCCTTAGAGTTGCTTATTTTTGCCGCTGCCCTTGCCCGCCGAATTCACAGGGAGAAAATTAGACGCATTCAAGCTCAGCAAATCATCATTGAAGGTAGCCGGCAAACCGCAAAGCTCCACGAAGAAATTATATATAGCACCACACATCATGAAATTACGGGGCTTCCTAACCGTAATTTTTTTGAGCGCTGGCTTAATATACATTTGCGCACGTCACCAGCCTCAACCTTGATACTTTTTCATCTATCAAGGCTGCATGAAATAGATAAAACATTGGGTAGGGATACCAGTAACGAAACACTTGAAGGGTTTGGTTTAAGATTAAATAGCCATGTCCAGCTCCTAGAGAATATTGAACCACTGGATATTAAAGAAGATTTTTATGTAGCCACTCTTAGTGGAAGTACTCATGGCATAGTGATTAACAAAGCGATGGACGAAGAGTTACTTATTAGTCTTAAGCAACTTCAAGAGAAGCTAAACAGCACGCTAATAATAGATAATATGGAAATTGACCCGTATGTGCACTGCGCTTACGCCCTTTACCCTGATCACGGAAGAGATGCCCAGATACTGTTGCGTCATGCGGGTGTTGCTCTTGACGCAGCGCCTAAGTTTGAGGAGCACATTGCGTGCTATACCAAAGAAATAAACCCTTATAACGAGCGCAGATTAAAGCTGATGGCTGAATTAAAACGTGCAATTATCAGTGATTCTTTGGATTTACACTATCAGCCTTTAGTTAATACAGATACGGGTGAATTCATTGGTGCTGAGGCCTTAATACGCTGGCCTCATCAAGAATATGGTTTGATCATGCCGGATGAGTTCATACATATAGCTGAAAAAACGGGGGTGATTCAAGCCTTAAGCTTATGGGTTTTTCGAAGTGCTATTAAGCAGCTTGATGGCTGGCTTAAGATTGATCCCGATTTTTTGCTCTCCATAAATATTAGCGCCATGAACCTACAGGACAATAAGTTCATATCGGCTTTGGATTTTTTGCTGGAGGACAACCTGCCGTTAGCTCAAAACATAATTTTGGAAGTAACAGAGTCGCAAATGATGACCGACACGCAGCATGCCATGAAAAACCTTTGGAACTTAAGTAAATACGGTTTTCACATTGCCATTGATGATTTTGGAACGGGTTACAGCAATTTAGCTTACTTAACCAAGCTGCCTGCCAGTGAGCTTAAAATCGACAGAGAGTTTATTTTCAACTTAGAAAATGAGCCGCAAAACCAGGTTTTAGTTGAAACGGCCATTCAAATGGCGCATAACCTTGGGCTTAAAGTTGTGGCTGAAGGTGTAGAGTCGCAAGCTACGCAAGTAATACTGGGTGAGCTTAACTGTGACTTTTGTCAGGG
>JAPYOO010000602.1 GCA_029938135.1 Bermanella sp.
TTTTGAATATCTTTAAACGACATCACCAACGCCAACATGGGCACAAACGCCAAGAAACACAAACCATAGCGATAGGCCTTGGTATTGGGTAAATCCTGCAACGCCACATTACCCGCTTTAAAACTTTGCACTATGTCGGCAAAAATAAGCGGTACCGCCTGCCATACTCCCAACAAACTTGAAAATATTGCCGCCCACGCCCCCACTAAGAAACACACTCCCATAAGGGGATGAATATTATGAGAAAAGTACTGGCTAATGCTTAACAATAAACTCAAGCCCTTACCGTCTTGTACTGCCACCGATCCAATTAATAACATGGCCATGCCAAACAGGCAGGTTAAACAATAGCTAATGGCAATATCCCAGCGACTGGTCTTTAAACCCGCAACGCCCGCGCGATCACTGTGGGAGAGCCAATAGCCATAACAAATAATGGTAAGAGTACCGCCCACGCCGCCCATTAAGGCCAGCGTCCAACTGAGTGCAGCGGGATGACTAGGTATCTGTGGTACAAACAAGCCGCTAAAAATATCGCCAGCTTCCACCGGCACCCACCAGGCACAGGTAAGCACCGTCACAAACAATATCACTGCCAATACACTCATAGCGTGGTTAAAGAATGCTTTTCGGCCCAGTAATATTAACCCTAAGGCAAACACACTGTGCACAATACCGGCTGACGCTTTAGTGATGGTAAAACCCATTAACAGCGCTATTTCTTTACCGGCAACTCCGGCAGCATTAATAAGTGCGCCCCCCACAAACCAACACCAGGGTAAAAAATACAAGGCCATAAAGATCATGAAGGGTTTTTTAAGGTGCTTAACACTGCCTTGAATAATGGAGGTGTTGGTGGCCAGTTGCCAACGAGCAATGCCCTCAGTGAGAATAAACTTAAATATGCCCCCCAATACTACCGCCCACAACACACTGGTGCCCAGCATGGCACCAGTGAAGCCTGCCGTGGCTAAATCGCCCACGCCCACGCCCGTCATGGCCATTAATAACCCGGGTAATATAAATAAGTAGGCGCGATTCATAGACATGGGAACTCTCAATAGCGTTTGACGCACTAAACTAGCTACACGTTAATAAATTGTCCACCGTAAACTATAAAAACGCCATTATTCACTGGCCTAGTTTAAATTACAGGCTCCGTTATGCCGGCGCATCAATCAATACGATCTCACAATCGCTGAGTGCAGTGATGGTCACGCTGTTACTGGCCGTTACTTGAGCACCATCCCCCT
>JAPYOO010000603.1 GCA_029938135.1 Bermanella sp.
CCGGGTATCAGTGATACCTTGGATCTTAGTAAATACGATGCAGCCGTTGAGGTAATTGAGGCGGCCTTTAAGGATTACGCTGATCGTCCTGCATTTACCAGTATTGGTCACACTTTAACGTTTAAAGACATCGACGAGAAAAGTGCTGCATTTGCGTATTATCTTCAAAACCACACCAGTTTAAAGCCAGGCGACACCATCGCCATTCAAATGCCTAATATTTTGCAATACCCTATCGCCATGTATGGTGCTTTACGCGCAGGCTTCCGTGTCACCAATACCAACCCTTTGTATACCGAACGCGAAATGTTGCACCAGTTTAATGACTCGGGTGCCAAAGTTTTAGTGTGTATGAATGTATTTGCACGCTCTGTGCAAAATGTAGTTGAAAATACCGGCATTGAAACCGTCATCGTAACCAGTCTTGCAGATATGCTGCCAGGCGCTAAGCGAGTATTAATTAATGCCGCGGCTAAATACGTTAAAAAGATGGTACCGGCTTATTCATTGCCAGACGCCGTGCCGTTCCGTAAGGCGCTTAAATTAGGTGAAGGTAAAAGCTTTGCAGCCAACCATATGCCTAATCCTGATGACACTATTTTGCTTCAGTACACAGGTGGCACCACAGGTGTTGCTAAAGGCGCCGAGCTGACCAACCGTAATTTAGTATCTAACATGCTGCAATCTAAGTTGGCCATGTTACAAACGGATGAAAATGGCGATCTGTTAAAAGGTACAGAGCAAGCGATTGTTGTGGCGCCGTTACCGCTTTATCATATTTATGCGTTTACAGTGCACTTGATGGCCTTATTTGAGCAAGGCGATCACAGCATCTTGATCGCTAACCCAAGAGACACCGAAACGTTTATTAAGTTTATGAAACCTTGGCAGCTCACCACGTTTGTGGGTTTGAATACCTTGTTTGTATCTTTAATGGCCAGCCCAAGTTTCAGAGAAATGGATTTCAGTAAAATGAAATTTACAATCTCGGGCGGTACTGCCCTTATGGCCGACACGGCTAAGCGTTGGAAAGAAATTACCGGTGTAGGCATCTCAGAAGCATATGGCCTAACGGAATGTTCTCCTGGTGTAACTATGAATCCAGGTGCCGGTCTTGAGCGCATGGGTACGGTAGGCCAGGCGTGTCCAGGGACTGCACTTAAATGCATTAACGACAAAGGCGAAGATGTCCCTGTGGGTGAGCGTGGTGAATTATGCGTGAAAGGCCCGCAGGTTATGAAAGGCTA
>JAPYOO010000192.1 GCA_029938135.1 Bermanella sp.
GGATTAAGAAACCCCAATACCATCGTAACGCGGCCGGCTATTTCACTGCCACGCTGAATACGAACAATTCTACGAATATAGTCGGCATCGACTTGACCCACTTTTTCCATGGTCTGTTCACGAATGCCGTCTAGCTCTTTGGCAAACAGATCGAGTGTGGCTGGGTCGGGGCGCATTGTTTGTTTCATCGTTATTCCCATTATAATTCCAACACTAGGTCGCTGGCGGCCACACTTATGCACAGCTGAATTTCTTGTGCGCCGGTGTCGCTGTATTGTTGTGTCTTAGTGTTGTACACCACGCCACTTTTTTTCTGGCAAATGCACTGATGGCAAATACCGGCTCGGCAACCACTTACTGGGTTGGTATTGGCTTGTTCGGCCAGTTCCAAAAGTGTGGCAGGGGCAGCATTGTCAGTGGAAATTTTTTTGTTAGAGCGTTTAAATAAAATAGTATTAGCGTCACCGCTGCCTTCAAACTCGATGGGCTCTGGTCCAAAAAATTCATAATGCAGTTGTTGTTTATTAATATTTAAAGACGCCATTAATTTGCGGCCATGAATAATCATGTTGGCGGGCCCGCACAGGTATATCTGGCAATTATTAACGTGAGCGCAGTATTGGTTTAGGTGCTGCTCATTTAAAAAACCGTTTTCGCGACTGTCAATGAAGTGAACTTGTAGTGCAGGCAGTTGTTCTTTAAATTGCTCTAGCTCTTGCTTGAATAAAAAATGCTCACTAGAGCGCGCGTAATACATTAACGTGTGCGCTTTAACGCCTGCGCCGTTATTAGCTTTACGGGCATTTTTTTGCTGTTGGCACAGCTCACCCAGCATGGCTCTAAAAGGCGTGATACCCGAGCCACCAGCAATCATTAATATTGGGCTTTCATCCTGGCCCATACAAAAGTCACCACTGGCTTGACTTAAATTTACCACGCTGCCTTTGATTAGGGCGTTGTTCAGCCATGGGGTGATCTGGCCTTTATCTTGAATTTGAATACTTAGCTCTATTTGGCCCGTTTTTTTATAATGGCTAGGGCTTGATGAAATAGTAAAAAAGCGGCTCATCCAAGCGCCGTTTTTCTCAACGGTAAGCTCTAAATGTTGGCCTGCTTTAAAGCCACTCCAGCTTCGGTGGGGTTTAATCACCAAAGAATACATATCATGGGATTCAGGGCGTACCATCACAATTTTGCTGCGCAGACGATCACTGCGCCATTGCGGCTGAATAAGCTGTATTAGAGGCTCAAAGTAGGCACCAAAACTTGAATGGTTGGTAATTTGGCGTGCCAGCCATGACAGGCCTGTTTGTAGTAATGGATCTGATGATTTGGCGGTGTTCATAAAATACCTCATAATTTCAGCGTACAAGTGTACGCTGAATAAATATTTGAGTAAACAGTTGTATGCTCAAATGTGAGGTATGCACGCTAAGAACCCTGACTCCCAAGAAGAATGGGGCAGTCTAGGTCTATTTTATGGCGCTGCCCACGTCCAGTTGGTCAAACCAATCAAGGAAGCGCTGCACGTCTGGGCCTTTAAATAAGCGGCCGTGCTGGGGAGCCAAAATATCAATGTCTAACTTACGAATACGTTGTATCCAGTGTGATTTAGCCTCGTTACTGGGCATCCAACGTTGGTGAAAAAAGCGCATGTTTTCCACATGTTGCTCAAAATCGTCCACAAACATGGGCGCGCCTGGGGGCTCTAGTGCGGCTCCTACGTCCCCACTGAAGAGTATTTTAGATTTTGGGTCATACACATTGAAGTTACCTGAACTGTGCATGTAGTGGGCAGGGATGAAGTCTAGTTCAATGTTTTCTAAGGTAATGCGACCGCCAGCGTCGTCAATCGGTTTGTATTCGATGTTATCCATACCAAAGTGGCGGATGAAGCCCTCCCAAATACCCGAACAATGCAGGCTTGAATTGGGCAGTACCTGATCCCACATACCGAGTGATGAAATAATATCGGGGTCTTGGTGGCTGGCAAATAAGTCCGTTAAGTGCTCTATGTTCACGTATTTTAATACGGACGCCAGCATAGTAGAGAACACTTCAATCCCGCCGGGATCAAGTAAAATACTGCGCTTGCCATCCACGATCATGTACTGATTGGTATCCAATATTTTTTCTGGTTTTTCAGGGTCGCGGCCAAATACATACCATTGGTGACCATCATCAAAGAGTTTTTGTGCGTCCATGTACGTGCCCTTGTGTTTGTTATTATTAAGTTAAGTGAATAGACCTGCTGGGTTTCTAAATTTGAAAGTGCGACAACTTATTTTGACTGGTCGTAATGTGCGCTTTTATGTCGTTACTTTGCTGGCTGATGGTATTGGCCATACTTTCTAATATGGACTGAAATTCACCGGTTTGTGTGGCTTCTAGGCGAAAGGTGACGGCCACTACATTACTAGACTGCATGTATTGCTGAATGTCCGCCAGCTGGTCTTTAAGCTCACTTAATTGGCTGCGCAATGAATGCAGCTGTTCCTCTAAAAATAGGCGGCGGTGGGTCACTGCTCCATCAAGCATATTGGATTTTTCTGGGCCTAAGCGCAATTGACACAAGGCCAAGCGGTCTAAAAACGTTTGAGTACGCCATTGGCGCACCGATGTGCGTGATATGGATATGGCGCACTGGTTAATGATGTTAGACAGGGTAATGGTTTTACCAGCTAGGCCATCAAAATAATCACTGATCACCTTTAACCCTGCCGCCTTAGTACCGGCACGCAATACCATCGCGCGTGAATTCTTGGCCGCCAGCGCCATGCGTTTTGCAATGATGCTGGCGCGAAATAAATGCCCTGAAATAGTCGCCGATGCAGCGGTTTGCGCCGCGATTTGTGATGAAGCATGCGGCATCGCAACTTCCCTTTAATCCTTATATGATTTTACTATAGCGTATTTGGTGAATAGGGCTTGCTAGATATTCATCAAATAACATGCAAATACTGCGTATTAACAGCTCGCCCTTACGGGTAACCTGAATACCGGTGTCACTTAGTATAACCAGCTCGTCCTCAACATAGGGCTTTAGCTTGTTCAGTACGTCTGCAAAGTGCGTTTTGGCGTCTATTTTAAATTGCTCTTTAAGCCACTGATAATCCAATTTAAAATGACAAATAAGCTGTTTGATCACCGCGCGGCGCAATACATCCTCATCATTTAAAATCAGCCCTTTTACGATGGGCAGTGCTTGCGCATCTATGGCGTCTTGATAGGCGCTAATATCCGCGTTGTTTTGAAAATAGGTGTCGCCAATTTGGCTGATAGACGACACTCCAAAAGCCACTAAGTCACAATCTTCATGGGTGGTATAACCCTGAAAATTACGGTGTAATTTTTCAGACATTTGCGCCTGTGCCAGGCTGTCATCCGGTTTGGCAAAGTGATCCATGCCCACATAGTGGTAACCGGCCTGGGTTAATAACTGAATACTGTCTTCCAGCATGGCCAGCTTCTCTTCGGGAGCCGGTAAATCGTGTTCGTTAATGCGGCGTTGCGGCATGAAGCGTGTGGGCAGGTGAGCATAATTAAAAACGGATAGTCGGTCCGGGCTTAGCGCCAGTACGGTTTTTAAGGTTTCTTGAAAGCTTTCACGGCTTTGAAAAGGCAAGCCGTAAATTAAATCAATGTTAATAGAGCGAAAACCCAAGCGCTTAGCTTCTAACAAGGTATCGCGGGTTAGCTCTAATGACTGCACGCGGTTAACCGCAATTTGTACTTTTTCGTTAAAGTCCTGCACCCCCAGACTCACGCGGTTAAATCCAATTTTTTTAAGATGCGCTAGAGTGTCGGGTTGTAGCTCGCGCGGGTCAATTTCAATGGAGAAATCGCGGTCTTCGTCCTCACTTAAGGTAAAGTGCTGAGCCATAGTGTGCATCAGCTCGCTCATTTGCTCATGGGAAATAAAGGTGGGTGTGCCGCCGCCCCAGTGAAGCTGTTCAACCTTACGATCCTTAGGGTAGCCAGAAGCCCGCATGGCCATTTCTTTATAAAGGCTATCAAGGTAAGGCTGGGCTTTTTCACGTCGCTTAGTTATGACCTTGTTGCACGCGCAGTAATAACAAACATGGGCACAAAAAGGGATGTGCACATACAGGGATAACGGCTGTGTATCTTTGTTCCCCTGAATACGGGCTTGCTGGTAATCGTGTGCGGTAAAGCCTTCTTTAAATTGAACCGCCGTAGGGTAAGAGGTATAGCGGGGCCCAGATTTATCGTAGCGTTTAATTAACTCACTATCCCATTGAAAACTTTGTTTCTGAAACTGCCCCATGCGTCTATCCCATCTTTAATAAGGGTCTAATTTACCACGGCCAATAGCGCAGGGACTTGCTCTGGGTCAAGCCACCCTAGTGTTAAAGTAGGTGTTTCAGGATAGAAGGGCCTAGTTATGTAAACGGGTATAGGAAAGTGGAAAACGGCTGTGCATAAAAAAGGGCATACCCTAAAGCATGCCCTTTTTGTTATTGATTACGGTATTAGAAGAAAGACTTCATAGGAACCGTACACCACTTGCCACCTGCGCAAATGGCTTTCACCCATAAACGGTGCTTAATGTTACTGACTTTACGTGTTTGCGGGGCCTGAGCCTGCAAGCGCGACATAATGTTTTGTGGAGGGTAAATACTGGGGTTATTCAGAATGTCTTCTTCTAAGAAGGGCTCAGCGGCCACCACCGGTGTTGGGTAGGTGATGAAATTAGAGTTTTTAGCGGCGCTTTTGGCATCCAGTAAGTGATTAATGAACGCATGGGCCAGTGCTTTTTCTTGACTGTTTTTAGAAATAGTCATCACATCTACCCACATAGGCGCGCCTTCACGGGGAATAAAGTACGCGGTGTCAGTATTTTCTTCAGTGCTACCAATTACATCGCCCGAGTAACCCACAATCACACAGACTTTGCCCGACGCAAGGTCGGTGTATTGCTGCGACGTGTGTAAGTAAATGGCATCGGTAAGGGTTTCTTTTAAAAGAGTGCCGGCGGTACGCAGTTCATCTTTGCTGGTGGTATTAACCGAATAACCCAAGTACGTCAGCGCAGCCGAAAATAATTCGTCACGTTCGTTCAATAATGCCATGCCACAGCTTTTCACTTTTTTACGATTCTTTTCATCAAAGATCAAAGACCAAGAGTCTTGAACATTGCTAAGGCCTAATTTTTTAAGCGCGCGAGTATTCACCCCAAGACCCGTAGTGCCCCACATGTAAGGGATGCTGTGCAGGTTGCCTTTGTCGTGATTGGCCAGGGTTTTCATTACATCTTTACTTAGGTTGTCAAAGTGGCTTAGCTGGCTTCTATCTAGGGTGTCGATAAGGTCGTTTTTAATTAATACGTTAATCATGGACGAGCCAGGAAACGTCACATCAAATTGTGCGTCTTTGGCAAAAAACTCGTTGGTGTACTCTTCGACACTTTCAAACTCGGTGTAGTTGATTTTGGCATCGTGAATCTGTTCAAAGTCAGCAACCACTTCAGGGTCAATGTACTCACTCCAGTTCAACACATTTAAGGTCTGCTGGGCCTGGCTGATTTGGCTAAAAAAAGACAATAGCAGGGCAAGCGTTAAGCTGGTCTTAAACATGTAATCCACCTGAGTTCATAATTTCGGCGTATATTAAGTCAGCAATTGATTAGAGTAAGCTTGCAACTACTTTAATTTGCACGGTACGTGATGGTATTCACTACATGGGTCTCTCTAGACCGAATGGATATAGACACTGTCTTTTGAAGTGTGCTGTGATGATAGGGTGGCGATGAAAGGGCTGTTTGAATGCGGGATTGTTAGGCTAAGTGGTAAGAGCGGCATCTGTTAGTTGACGGCATTATTGCCTAGGGCCTATGCTGTGGCCGTGATTAACATGCCATGGAGGCACCCGGTTTGGAACAAGAAGCACTGCATATTTGGGTGACAGGTAAAGTTCAGGGCGTTTATTTTAGGGCGTCCACCGTCAAGAAAGCTAAGAAGCTTAACCTAGCCGGTTGGGTGAAAAACTTGCCCGATGGACGGGTAGAAGTGCTTGCGCAAGGCGACAGCTATTCCCTTAATCAGTTGTTACTTTGGTGCCAAAAAGGCCCTGTTTTAGCCAAAGTAAGCAATATAGAGCGCGCTCTGGCCACCTTTGACCAAGAAATAACGGGTTTTGAGGTGTTACGCTAGCTGTTCAGCATGCCTTGGTACTGCTAATCTAGTAGCTTAATTTCGCTACTAAAAAATAATAATGAAAAATGCACCCGCTTTTATACTCATACTGGTTTTGATCCCGCTTTTGTTTGTCACTGGCTGCAGCTCTATGCCGGGTGTATTAGAGGGCAATGACCTTAGCCACTTAAGTTTACGTGATAAACGCATGTCAGATAAAAAAGTCAAAGTACTTGAATCTACCCCAGCCCAATCTCAGGTTTTAGGCCAAGTGAGCAGCCAGCGTTGTCAAAGCACGGCGTTTAGTGAAACCCCATTAGAAAAAACATTATTAGTGGATATGAAAGCAGAGGCCTACCGTTTAGGTGCTAATGCTTTGGGTGCGGTTACGCTTACTCAGCGTGGCGCGGTGGGTGAGGGCTGTTGGAATGTGTTTACCGCCAGTGCTGATATGTTGGTGGTTGAGTAA
>JAPYOO010000021.1 GCA_029938135.1 Bermanella sp.
TACTTTCGCCGCCTTCTGCCAGTACGGTTAAACCCACCTCCGCTAATTTAAAGGTGATATCTACAATCATCTCAGCAAACCCTGCGGCTAACTGATCGGTGAGTCCATTGCCTGAAGAATCACGGCTGCTAGAGCTTGAATTGTTATTAGAGCTTGAACCACTGCGTTTTGAAGGTTTGCTGGCTTCGGTCTCTAAATCATCAAGCGTACCGGCTTGAGTTGATGCTGCCGCTGAAAGAATACTGGCCAATAATATAAAGCGCTTAATAGAGGTTTTCATTGTCTTCCTTTACAACGGATTTTAACGTTAAATCACATTCTAACCTAAAACGTTTTAAACGGGGAAATGCATACCCATCGAAGTCATGCTCAAGCCGCGCGACTAAACGGTTAATGGTAATAAATAAGTGAATGACTATAATGCCTGTCTCATTAAAGCCGCGTTAAATTACCCAGCTTAGTTTAAAACTCGATTTATCAGGCCTAAGGTGACAGCATGGAAAACCTATTTATCTGCAACCCAGACTGTAGCATTACAACGCTGGCACCTTTAGATTGGGCCGTAACGCTAGCCACCCTTTTTATCGTATTCACAATAACCACATTGCTACGTAAATGGGCTTTTAATTGGAATAAATACCCGGATACATCGATTAAATGGCATGTTCCTCGATTTATTTTTATTACCTTTATTCTTGCCGTTATCACAACGCCTATTGTATGGTCGATATTTGGTCATTTAGGTGCCAGAATATACGGCCAATTTATTTTCCCTGAAGCTGCACTTGTAATATATTTTATTTGGCTTTTAGGCACGTAAAAACCGAACAAATCACGTTAAAGTGGCGCGTACAAACGCACTCTTTACAGAAACACTAATATCAAGGAACGAACATGATCGTCATTTACGGAATTAAAGAAGAACTCAACCCTATAAAGGCAAAGATGTCGGATGTGATACATGGCTGCATGCAATCTGTACTGGGCTTCCCTGAAGACAAACGTGCCCATCGTTTTATCCCCATGGATAAAGCAGATTTTTATTATCCCGGTGGCCGCTCAGATGCTTATACCGTCATTGAAATCAATATGATGGCTGGCCGTAAAATTGAAACCCAAAAGAGCCTTATAAAAGCAATCTTTAAAGAAATTGAAAAGAAGCTTTTAATATCCCCTGTTGATATTGAAGTGATAATAAAAGAACAGCAACCACACCAGTGGGGGTTTCGTGGCATGACCGGTGATGAAGTTAATGACCTTAAGTATAAAGTGAATGTATAGTCGCTGACTTTAGCCATTGGCATACATGCATTATTAAATGGGTATTTAGACCGTCGACGTTCAGTCAATTATAGTGATTTACCCTAAAGCATAACCCTCAGGAGGAGGCAAGGATTGACGACGCTTTTTAAGCGCCTATCTAAAAGCTCCTCACAGGGTAAAACGGTTCGTATTTTTAATGATACTGATTACGACTATTCTCATAGCTAATATGATTTCAGCTAATCAATGGTGAAATTTTAAGATAACCGCTAATTTTACCTACGTACTTTTTCACGAATTAATTGCCACGCGTTTATAAAAGCGCACAAGTAAAAATAAAGCAGTACACCATAGACGCTATAAATAAATAACTGCGGGTGATGACTGAAAAAACTCCCCTTAGATCCCGCTTCATACGGGACATCAACGATATACCCACCTGCTTGATGCGCTTGGGTTTTAAAAATTACGTTCCCATTTGGCATAGCCACAATGGATGGCCCGTTATTTAACACATGCACTAAGGGCAATCTGTTCTCTACCGCGCGCAATATTGAGGCATTAACGTGTTGATAAGGTTGGTGGGTCATACCAAACCAGCCGTCGCTGGACAAGCCCACCAGCAGGTGAACTGTTTTAACCTTTGTTACTGCATCGGCTACGGCATTGGCCACAAACTGTGGGAACATTGTCTCGTAGCAAATAAGGGGAATGATATTAAATGTGTTTTCTTGAGAGTCATTACTCTTAAATACCTGATGCGCTGTGCCCGCCTGCATTTCATTAAGAAACGTTCCAAAAAAACCTTCAACCCAATTTTTTAGTATGGGCATGTCACTGGCAAAAGGCACGTATTCACCAAACGCGATGCGCTTCATTTTTTGATATTTACCTATCACATCCCCCTGCGGTGATAACATAAGGGCAGTATTGTATTGTTGGTTTATAGATGGATTTAAAGTATCTTGGGTACGCTCAATATCTTGGAATATTAAACGAGTATTAAGCGCCTTAATTTGATGATGATAGGCCTCTGACACGTGGGGCTGGTCAAAGTAGGCTTTATATTTAGCTTCGGGCCAAATCACGATTTCAGCACCGACACTGGCTAAGCGTTCGGTCATTGCCATTTCGGGTGGATAGGCACGGCTGTATCCAGGGTATAAAACCTGCTTTTCAAGAGTGGGAATTTCATTGGGTTGCACTAAACCCACGCGCACGGTACCCCACTGTTTGATTTTAGACTGCCATACTAGATTTGAAGTCCATCCATAATAAAACCAACAAACCAGCAATAATACCGCGAATGCGTATGGCCACTTTGATGGCCTAACGTGCTGGCCTGAAACTGTTAACACTATGCGATACAGTACTACATTGCTTAACGCTATGATGGCATCTAACCCATTAACACCTACAAATTCGGTGGCTTGAAGTGCAATTAAAAACTGGCTTTGGCTTTCACCCAGATGAATCGTAAAAATCATAGGGTATGCCGCGTAAACGGATACTAACGTCACGGGGAATATTAGGCACTCATGCACACGGGTATGTTGTTTTATGTAGTTAAACCCCAGTGCGATTAACGCAAAGAGCTGAGCACAATACAGCCAAAAAAAGGCCGCTGTGAATGCGCTAAACATAACGCCATAGCCTTTGGATAACATCAAAAAATCGATCACCCAGTAACCTGCACTCACCGAAAATACCACACCCGCTATAGCACCCAAACAATAGCTTTTAAATAAGCTTGCCCCTTCAATGGCAATTAACAAGGGTATGAATCCCACCCAAGCCAACCAATAATGATCAGGGCTTAGAAAAGGAATTGATATCAAAGCACCTGATAAAGCACAGAGCATTACCAACATGGGAAGTGTGAGGGAACCCGCCCTAGTGGCAGATGCTGAATAGATACTAAGCATTTGCGTCACGTCCTTATCCACGGAAAAGACCCGCGTGCGGGTTGGTTTTTAACGTGTTTTTATGTTGATATTGAAGTGCATGAAGTTTTTTTTGTTTTTGTTGTCGGTTCAAACTTGAATTTTGGTTAATGGCTTTACGGTCATAAAGGTAAGCCGTAATAGCGCGTTGCTTTCCAAATAGCTGGTTAGCCACATCCCCCCCTAAGTAATGATCTTGCCTTTTAATCAAAGCCTTAAATATTGAGTATTTATCGGTTAATTTAACATCATCAATTGATTCAACCCCATTAGAATAGGCCTGCTGCAGTTGATAATAGTTTTTAAACACGTCAGCCAACTGTTTCCCACGCACTGAAGGCAAGCCCTTAGAAACCAATAAAGCAGCCCGTTGCAACGCTTGGTCGTTCATATTTTTTGGCATAGTATCCACCGCCCTTTTTAAAACCGTGAGCAACTGCGTATTGAATAACAGCTCTTCACTGTCACTCAGCGGTACTTTCCTTAATATGCGCTCAGTGCTTTCAAAATCAAAGTGCCACTGCTGCGCCGTAATAGGATTAGGGAACAGAGCCTGCGTGGTTATTGGTTGCTGCCAGTCACCCATCCCGTCAACCCCACCAATCCCAACGTGAGATAATGTTGGCTGTAAGTCAGTGTGTATGCCCCACAAAGTAACCGCCGCATAAATGAATGCTGGCCAGCACAACCATGCAACCCGATTATGGATTATCAAGTTGTAAATGCCTTACATGTGCCAGTTCTTCAAGGTTAAAATGTTGATGCATCAATTCGGTAAGTTGTGCCTGTTTTTCTTCTTCGTTCATCGACACCATCTGTATATTTTTCTTGGCAGCCAAAAAGACGTTATGGCGTTCATTCCAGTTATTAACACTAATGGTCTGTTCGGTATGGCGGTCGGTGATTTCAATACGCTTTTGCTGTTTTTCTGTGTCCGTCAGCTCGGTGTTTTGTTCAAGTTTAGCCATGTCGAACATATAACGAGAATTGGCGTCGGAGGTTGAAAATAATTTATTGGCTACCTCTGTACCCAAGTACAACTCTCGTAATGCAATAAGCTCACGGTAGGTCTCTTGGTGCTGTTCAATAGTATTTTCACTTTCTTGAATTGTGGCAGAATCTTGTTCATAAATAGCATTAAATTCTTTTGATGCATCCAAGAGTTGGTAGTAGTCCCCTACTATTTTTGCGACGTCTTCACCTACATCTCCCGGTAAACCCTGCTTAATAATTAGCTGCAGCTCACTTAATGCAACCTCGTCAAGTTTCAGGCGACTGTCGTCAAGGGTTTCGTTAAGCGCAATGAGTGTTTCATGATCAAGAATGACATTGCCTTGTTCATCTAATCTTACACGGTGCAGCGCTTCATATACGACTTGTGCAGAAAACACCGCAGTAGATTTTTCTTCGCTGGGCTCAACTATGCCTTCCCATTTCCATGCGGTTGCGATGGTTTTTTCATTTTGATTCATTGCCATTACGGGGATGTTGGTACCGACGCTTTCTAAAGCGAGTACTTGTGTTGTATTCTTTTCAGAGCCGGAACTTAAAAACACTAAGTAAAGTCCGGCTATTAACAACAGCAATGCGGCTACTAATACTGGACTCGTTCTTGGTCGTAAGGAGGTACTCATAGTATTCACCTAATTTAATTCTGTGAAGGTTTTGTATGCTGCCAAACTATAATTGAGGCAAACACAGCTCATTAAGTATTTCATCAGCGATTAACACATGCAAAAACGGGGGATTGAAAAAAGCGGCTGATGGGGGCACCCCGTTTATTGAGCTAAATGATTTTGAGAAGTGTGACGTACTTGCGAATCCAGCAGCAAGCGCCGCCTCGGTAATTGACTGACCCGTGGCCAAATGGATAATGCCAATAAAAACACGGTACCTAAGTCGGTACCTTGTGATGGGCACACCTACTTGATCCTTAAATAACTTTTCTAAACGAGATTCAGATAAATATACATCCTGAGCAAACTTATTAAGGCTTACATTTTCACTCACTGTCGCTCTAATTTTACGAACAACTTCAATAATTCTTGGATCAAACTCTTTAAATATATATTGTGCTAGATGAGGCTGAATGATTAGCGTCCTCAGCATGTTATAAGTTTGTTCTGGCTCAATTGAAGTGTCACGGATTGTTAATAAAGTTTGGATTAAACGGTCTTCGTCTGGGTGACCATAATGCACGCCATTCCTAGCATAAGACATAACACTTCTTAGGGCGGGATAGTCTTGGGTGAGTGGCGCAAGATAATATATGGCCATCACTGCATTGTTTGCAATAATGTTATCTTTGTTGAAGTCTGTGCCCGCTTTAACCAAACATGTTCGCGAGGAGATTTCATCGCCATTATCTTGCACTATCTTAAGGGTGCCTTGCAGACTGACCATGAGTTTATCGGAGACGATTGCATGTTCCCGATGGGCCTCAGGTGTTGTACCAATATACAAAAGCTGATTCACCCAGATATACAGTTTTCGACTGATTGGATTCAGTTCCGTCATAGCCTGTTCACTTTTTTATTTTTGTTATATGCATACTTTAGCCGGGTATGTTTTTTTAGAATAAGACTAGTAGTTAAAATACTAGTAACAAGACCGATTCATTGACCTTGTTACTATAAGCTAACTATTTTTAGTGTTTAGTAATTGCACGTTCCACGGTAATCCGAAACAGCACTATTACCAGCATGATCGGGCCCGCATAAAAATTGGTTGTACCGTAAATCATTGTCGATGAAACGCTTCATCCATGAAACCCCATATTTACCTAGCAAGCCACCATTCACTCCACCACCATTTGCACACGAATGACCGCCGTTATTTATTTCTAATAACGCTTTGTCAGTGGTATCAGGAATGCGGTTATAAAATGGAGAGGCATGATTACCCACTGGGGCGGTACCATCATTCTCACAGGCAATAATAAGCGTAGGCGTTTCTATTTGATCAAAGCTATTGCTGCCACTGTGCCATGGCGCCAAGGGAACTACTGCGCTTAAGCGCTCTCCAGAAGCCAGTCTAAGTGCACCACCGCCCCCCATTGACCAGCCCATTGCTCCCACACGATTACTATCAACCATGCCTGAAATTGCACTATTACTGGAGTTGCTTTGGTTAATGACATAATCCAATGCACGCCCCAATTGTGTTTCACGACTATTGGGTTGATCAAATATAGAATTGGTGGCGATAGTTATGACCACAAACCCGTGGGAAGCAAGCCTTGGCCCCCACCATTTAATGGAAGATTCTGCTGCAAAAAATCCAGGCACTATCGCAACCGCGCCCATCAAGCCTGTTGCATTGGTTGGGTAGTGAATAGTACCGCCACCAAAGCCACTCACCGAGCTTGAAACACTTTGGGTCGCTACCGAATACTCACCGCTAGATGCTTCTAGGTTAGACGATGTAGGATCTTGGCCGCGTGTAAAGTCGCAATCAACTTCGCAAGGTTCTATGATAGGACCGGGGTCGGGTGTTGGACTTGGCGAAAAACTTAGGGCTGTCATGGATACAAGTAGTACACTTGCACCAAACGCGAGTTTCGCGGGTATATATTTTTTCATTAGATCACCTTAAAAATTATAATATTTCTTATTTAGGCTTGCCGACAATCCTGAGCAAAGACACTACTAAAGCTCGAAGCCACTCGCTTTCACGAATTGGCACTTATGGTGGACGTAGTCACAATTTTCTAGGGGTGTCTAACAGGGGGATCTAAATTACAATACAACAGCATGGTGTTAGTTTGTTTTTTGTACTTGCGTATTGCCTCGCTTAACAAATTTATTTTTCATGTATATATGCTCCTTTAAAACTTAAGAACAAACACAAAAAATGCGCTTATGAGAAGCGCACTTTCAATTCAAGCCTATTCCAAATTATTTACATCCTATTTTTAACGCCTTACTTAAGGGGATTTTGCTTGTTGACTGGCTAGATCGTCAGGTAAATATTTTGCCGCGCGGTAAAAGGCTAACATTGAAAACAGCCCCACAAACGACACTCCCGCAATCGCGTAACGCAGTGCATCACTGCCTAAGCTTGGGGTTAATGCATCACTAATGTGTGGGTAATCGCAATAACGGAGCCTAAATACACCGCGCCAAATACAGTGGCCACAAATAAGCTGGTTAAGGCTTGTGTGCTACTTTCCATAAACATAACCGACGCAATTAATCCTCAGTGTAATATGAGATTTATGGCAAGGTCGGAATATCGCTCATTGCCACATGTGATACATGTAAAAGAGATGATTCAACTCACATTACCCTTAGGCTCGACTCACTTGATAGTGATATCGTTTTCACAAAAATAAAATTGCTATTATATTAAATCAAATATCCATTAGTCTACTCAATCCCCCAGTTCACCCCCAGCATGACCCTATCGGCTTGATCAAACTGGCCAAACAAACCTTGGCTGTTACCGTAAAACTGATCACCGCCTACATATACATCCACATTAGCTTGGTAGTTATAAGTGAGCCTAAGTTGATGAAAACCGTCCTGATCATTCAATGAATACAAACCCAAGTATTTAAGCGCTAGGGTTTCATTAAGAAACTTTGACTCCCATAAAAATGATAGTTTTTCATCTCGCTCATCCACCACTAATTGTGATGAGTGATCCAAGGCATTGCCTTGAAAATATTGTATAGAGACAAACTGGTCTTGCCACCCTTGCCAATCCCAGCCCACCACAAACGAAAAAACATCGGATTTTATAACGCCTGGAAAAGTGGCCTCACTGCGTAAATAGCGATTGGTCTCATAGGCCATCTCTGTTCGCAAAATCCATTGCCCCAAAGACGTGCTGGCACTGCCCCCTAATAAGTGGCTACGTTCATAATCCTGATCCACCACCACTTTTGAGCCTTGCAGTGACGCACGCACCACTGGGGTATCCACATAATGGTATAAATAGTTGGCCGACACATCCCAGCCCGCTACGAAGCTCACCAAACGAATTCCCAGGTCACTGTCTTTAAGGCCGCCGTTTGGCGACTTAGCGGGATTAACATCTACCTCAATACCATCAGGGGGCACAGGCACCACTAAGGCACTGGTAAAATTAAAGGGGGAATTTGCTGGCGCCAGTTCGTGGGTACTGGTGTCAGTGATGAGCAGTACCTGTAACATACTGTCATCCCCCACACTTATCTCGCTATTTACCATCCATAAAGGAATACGGGAATCATCAAAGTCATCCAGGGTAAATTCCCGATAACTTTGTGGATTAATGGCATCCAATAACTTTAATCCGTCGGCCTCCCCCCACACCACTTGTTGTTTGCCTATTTGCCAATACACAGACTCTGTGGCCACCTGCCAATACATTTCTCTGAGCTCTACTACCCCGTCTTCTCCAGTAGAGAACGGGCGAGTTTCCTGGGAGAAGGAATCTGCTGGTGAGCTACTAGCAGAGTTTAAGCTGTTATCAGAATCCCAACGCAGGCGCGCGATGGTGGTTAACTCCCCACCAAAAAATCCCTGATTAAACTCGGTATCCAGCAGCCACTCTTGCTGCTGAATAGCTTCGTTATGAGTGCCGTAAGCGGTTTGGCTTTTTAATAAGGCACTCACATCGATTGAGCTTATTTCCACGGCCGCCGCCGTGGAAGATATCGCCATGATTAAAATTCCCCGCTCTAACCCATGAGTAAACGCTTTCATCTTGGCACCCCACGGGTAATGGATTGACGTGAAAACAGTTTATCTTTCACCTGGGTTTTATAGTCCACCATGGAAAAGGTAAACTCTGTGCTGTGGCCGGTTTTTTGATTTTTAACCAGCATCTTGTGGCGCGTCCAGATACCATCCACCAGGCGAATATCACTCATCTGGGAGGTCTTTAGTTCATTAAGCTTGATATCCCAGTACTTGGCTTTTAACACCACCCAGTTGCTGGGGTCTACCCACCATTGAACCTTGCCATAACCCAGCTCTTTGGCGGTCTTTTTATCAATTGGAATGCCTTCTACCTGGTAGGTAGTTTTGCCATTTACTTGTTGTTCAGCGAGGGTGGTAAAGTGATAATCACGGGTTTCTACCTTGCCTTCCTTTTTAATGTCTTCATAGGTGAAGTCGGTGCCTAAAAAATAGTCGCCGCGATCGGATGCCGATATACGGCGGGCTTTTCTAAGGGCTGGCAGATACAGCCATTGATCATCGTCTTTATGGCTATAGTCGTAAGTTAAAAAGGCGGTGTCTTTAATATTTTTGGGTTGCAAATAAAACAGCACAGTGCGTTTTTCACCCCCGTAATATTTGCGAAATCCCAGGGTAGAACGAGTTCGCACTTTGCCGCGACGATCCACCATCTTCATGTCCATCTTACGGGTCACGTACTCCCCTTCATCTACCTGGTTTATATGATTGGCAATCTCCAAACCCGTAGGCAAGGCTTGTGCTTCAACCGGTTTAACCGTTAGATAAGCCACTGCACCCACCAATACCATCACAGAGGCCGCTTTATATCCGCCTGAGCCAAGGCCACTGATATCGTCAGCAGAAGCGTTACCCACGATGAATGTCGGCTTAAATATTTTAAACAAGGCAGGCAACAGGGTAAGGCTTACCAAAAAGCTGGTGAATACCGAGATGGCCACAATCAAACCAAAATTATTAAGAGGAATCACCTTGCTCACCATGAGCACACCAAACCCCAATGCCAACGCCAATACATTAAAAAACAAGGCGCGACCGGTGCTTGGGTAAAATTGTGTTAGGGTTTTGGTTACATCCTGGGTTTCCCCATACAATACTTTTAATCTGTCCAGAGTATGAATAGCAAAATCCACTCCCAAACCAATGGCAACGGCGGCAAACATAGAGGTGCCTATGCCTAAGGTAATGGATGAAAACGCCATGGTGGAATAGACCAGTAAAATACTGATTAATACCGGCATTAAGGCGTAAGTGCCAGCAATGGCAGAGCGGAACAGGATGGACGATACCAACCACACCAAAATCAATGCCAGCAACACACCACTGAAGTGACTCACACCTATGTCTTTTATCCAATGATAAGTGAGCACCACACGACCACTTAAGGTGGCGGTCATGTTTTCATCATTCACGTTTTCTTCAATGTAGCTTTGCATGGCTTCTACCACGACTTTACTGTCTGAGAAGGCGCCGGAGTTCATCACTAAGCGAACATTGGCCAAGCGGTAATCAAAATCAATTTCTTCTTCAAAATCGCTGGGGTCACTGGAAGCGGCATACAGTAAAAAATACTGCGCTATCAGGTCTTTATCTTGTGGCAGCTTGTATTGCGAGGCCTCACCGCCATTTAAAGAGCGGTTCATTTGTTTGAGGTAATCCACGATGGAGGTGGCACCCTGCACATGGGGCAGTGTTAGCGCGTATTGTTGCAAGGCATCCATTTGCCTCAATACACTGGGTTCAAACATGCCTTCGTCTTCAGGGGTTTCAATCACTATGTCTAGGTAATTTGTGCCGTCAAAGTGTTTATTGATGATTCTATCGGCCTGATATAAAGGCTCACTTGGGTGAAAATTGGTGATGCGGTCTTCATCTACTTTTAAGTTACTGGCAGAGATTGCTCCCACTACCGCAATCACTAACGCTGCTAACACAATGGACTTTGAATATTGTTGAGTGAAGCGACCTAACAACACCATGATACTGGCAAAGGCGTCATGATTTTCGCTGCGTATTTTATTAGCCAACCTTGGATGCACTTCGGTTTTTAACAAACACATGAGGGCCGGTAAAAACACCAATGAATAAATCCAGGCGATGCTCACACCTATGGCGGTAAAGTAGCCAAAGGCTTGAAACGGAGGCATATAGGCAGCCAAGGATAAACCTAAAAAGCCAGCCACTGTGGTAAAGGTGGTGAGCGTAATGGGACGCCACATTTCAACCAGGCTCACCACAATGGAATCTTTCATGGGCTCATCTGGATTTAGTGCGCGGCGTTCAAAGTACTCACTGTAAATATGAATACTGTCGGCCACGGCAATACCAATTAAAATAACCGGCAAGGCATTGGTGATCACATAAAAAGGCACTTCAAATAACGCCATGATGGCCACCGTCATCAATACCGATGCGGCGATAATAATGTTTCCGGCCAGGGTTACCCCAAAACGCAGAAAGGCCACCAGCATGATGATGGTGATAATAAGTCCCGCCAACGGGTTTAGTTTTTGCGCGTCACTGTCTATGTAGGTACCAAAAAATCCCGAAATCGCCCCCTCTCCCGCTACATGCACACTGATGCCCTGAGGCAAATCATAGGCATTCACCGCCGCCACTAAGTCAGCATAGGTTTGTTCGGCCAGGGTTTCATCCAGCAACTCGGCCACAATTAAGGTGGCGCTTTCATCGTTGGCCAGTAAGCTGCCTTGATACAGTGGAAAATCTCTTAAGGCCGATTGCATGGCCTTCACTTGTTGCAGGCTTTCCAGTTTTTCTTCCATAAAGGCAGACACTTCCATGCCATCCTGGGTACCAGAGATATTATTCTCGGTGGCCAAGCTGGTGATACCGTCCGGGTCAATATTATTAATATCGCTCACCAGTTCGGTGAGTTCATACACCGTATTTAATGCCGCTAGAGTAAAGATTGAATTTTCGCTCACCACCGAGATCACCACCGGATCGCTGAGACCAAACAGGTTTTTTATCTTATCTCGATATACCAGTGCCGGATTATCATCGGCCAGGAAAGCATCAGAGCGGGTGTCTTTTTGTATTTGGGGTAAAAAGCTGCCCATGACCATTAACAGCAAAATCCCCATGAATACGATCTTCTTTGGATGTGTGACCACCCAACGAAAGAACTGCCCTGGAATTGTGACCTCTTCATGTTTCATTTCTTATTCCTTTCATGCATATGCATGCTTTAGCTTATAAAATTGCCAACGATGCAATATCCATTGGCGGTTTAGTTACCCTTCTACATGCATACGCATGCTTTCATATAAATATTAACTCTTTAACGCCACTACCAAACGCGAGAGTTCAATTAGACTATCGGTATGTTCTTTGCCCAATTTTTTCCGGACCATTTTTTGTGCTTGATTCCAGGGAATCAGTGCTTCTTCATATAAGGCTTTGCCTGATGAACTTAACGACAAGGCCTTTTCGCGTTTATTGGCCCCTTCGCGCACATCTATATAACCGTCTCGTATTAACGGTTTAAGGGCCCGGGATATGGTGGTTTGATCCATAACCAAAGCATCGCGAATCTGTACTGCAGTATTACCGTCACCCAGTAACGCCAGTGCCCGCAATATAGAGAACTGTGTATTACGAAGGCCTACCGGGGCTAGGTATTCATTATAAAGCTGAGTGATAACGCGGTCGGCTTTACGAATGCTCTGCCCCAGGCAGATGTCGGATTTTTTAATGTTCATACCCTCACATTACATGCGTATGCATTTATATTCAAGCATTGAATGTGAGTTTTCACGAATTTGACATCAACACATGCATATGCAACTATATTAACCATTAAAACACACTCCAGGTTCTGTGAGCTACTGCAATACAGATCCAGGGGTTACTTCATCCAAATACATGCATATGCATTAATAATATAATCAAGAGATAAATTTCATGACACACAATCAAGCACACAACCGTCAATCCTGGGCATTGGTCACCGGCGCGTCAGGCGGCATTGGGTTAGCCTACAGTGAAGAACTGGCCAAAAAGCACCAAGCCATTATTTTAGTGGCTCGCAATGAAAGTAAGCTTGAAGAAGTTAGTGGTCAACTGCGTAACCAGTACGGTGTGCCCACTAAAGTCATCGCCGCCGACCTATCTACCCCAGAGGGTATTAACAAGGTTATCCAACAGACTCAAGGGTTAAACATTTCAACCTTGATAAATAATGCGGGAAAAGAAGAGTCAGGCAACTTCTTAGACCTTGCCCCTGAAGATATGCTGAGCTCTATTGCCTTGAACTGTTCGGCGTCGCTTTTACTTACTCATCACTTCGCCAATGAGATGGCTAATCGGGGCGCAGGCAACATATTATTTGTCTCTTCCATAGTGGCGTTTCAAGGGGTGCCATTGATTGCCAATTACGCGGCCACTAAATCTTACGTATTAACCTTCGCCGAAGGACTTGCCTTGGAGATGGCACCTAAAGGAGTAAATATTTCCATCGCAGCGCCTGGGTTTACCAATACTAACCTGGCTGCCGAGATGGACTTTAGTAGTACGCCTATCAAGCCTTTAGAAGCTGAATATGTGGCCAGATACACGCTTGATAAACTGGGTAAAAAACGCATCATCATTCCCGGTTTTATAAATAAGCTGTTATTTGTATTGGGAAAACGCCTTCAATCTCGGGCCTTCAATAGTCGTGCCTTTGGCCAGGTATTTAAAACGGTATTAAAAAAGAAACTTACGTTGGAAAAATCCACCGAGGTGCCATCGTGAAAGTGGATTTAACCCTCTACTATAATGCCATTACCGTTAACAGTATTAAAATGACATTACTTTGCCATGCCATGGATATTCAACCGAACTTTGAACACGTGGTATTACATAAGGCAGATGAAAAATCGACACTGTTTTTAAAACTGAACCCACAAGGGAAAGTTCCAGTATTGGTGGACGGCTCGATGGTTTTAAGTGAATCAAATGCAATACTGCAATACTTGGCCCATAAGTATCGGTCACCTCTGTGGCCCAGAAAATTCGCCGCACAAGCTGAGACACTGAAATGGTTATTCTGGCAATCCGGTGATTGGAATCAAACCCTAGGGGCTTTTGCACACCGGCGTGTGATATTGCCTCATTGGGGTTTTGGTGATCATCAAGCTTTATCCCAGGATCATATGGACAGCTTCCATGACCTTATGGGACAGATTGATCACCACCTGAACGATAAGCCATTTTTGGCGGGCGAGGATATCACCATCGCTGATATTAGCTTGGGCAGTTACCTAATGTTTACCGATGAAGCACAAATACCTTTAGAAAGTTATGGCAATGTTAGCCGGTGGCACACGCTAATAAGTGACACCAACTGGTGGCAAAAAAACCGGCAGGCGTTGGCCGTAACGCTAGGCCATTCCATCCATAAACAAGCCACTTTATGATTTCCTTTATGCTCATAAAGTATATATCTAGAGAGTGAGAGAGAGAGAGCACCACACCTAGTTGAAGGCGTTCCTATATGGCTCTGGCAAAGCAGATCCATATAGGGACGCAACAATTTAAATGATGCACACCCTTGTCACGGGCACTGTTTAGAAAAATATTTTATCTGGATAATAGCCCTGCAACGCTACCCTTTATTTTATGGAAACGTGCAATATTTCGTTGGCCACTCTTTAGCATGGGTGCATTCATTTAGTAATGCATAACAATCGCGCAGCTGCGGCGCTTTAGCTTAGCGGTATACGCATTACACAGTCTTAAATCGCCGCCCATCACAGGGGCGAACTATTACGACCCTGTGCCTCCATTATAAAAACGCTTAAGTCTGGCTTGGTTTAAAACTGGCCTGTTGCTTCGCCAAATCTTCAGGCAAGTATTTTGCCGCGCGGTAAAAGGCTAACATTGAAAACAGCCCCACAAACGACACTCCCGCAATCGCGTAACGCAGTGCATCACTGCCTAAGCTTGGGGTTAATGCATCACTAATTAAGCCAACCGCTACCGGTCCACACCCTAAACCAATTAGGTTTAACACTAAAAATAAAATAGCCGATGACATGGCCCGCATATTGGGGCTCACTAATGTGTGGGTAATCGCAATAACAGGGCCTAAATACAACGCGCCAAATACAGTGGCCACAAACAAGCTGGTTAAGGCTTGTGTGCTACTTTCCATAAACATAGCAGACGCAATTAATACTGGACCAAATATGGCGGGAATAGCTGGCACCCATAAATACCAGCGAATATCTTTTAAACCCAATTTGTCGGCAAAATAGCCTCCCGCAAAGGTGCCTATAATGCCGCCTAAACCCGATGTAATCGCAAGGCTAATGCCTACCTGAGTGGTTTCAAAACCGTGGGAACGAATAAGAAACGACGGTAAAAAGTTACCGATACCGTAACTACAAAAAGCGGTCAGGCCCGAGGCCAGTGCAAAAAAACGAAATGACTTCAATGCCCATAATGTTGTTAACGTTTCTTTAAACGTAACCTTTGTCTTAACCGTGACGCCATCTGCGATACCCCGAATCGGTTCACGTAGTGTTAATTTAACCACCAGTGCAATTAATAAACCGGGAAGGCCCACAGCAAAAAAAGCAATACGCCAGCCGTAATGTTCGTTTACCCAGCCGCCAATAACAAAACCAATTAAAATGCCTATGTACACTCCCATAGAATAAATAGACATGGCGCGGCCACGCTCTTTGGCAGGATAATAATCGGAAATAATAGAGTGTGATGGTGGACTGCCACCGGCTTCACCTACACCCACGCCAATTCTGGCCAGCAACAACTGGTAAAAGTTTTGTGTTAAACCCGATAAAGCAGTCATACCGCTCCACACCGCTACGGCACCGGCCACAATATTTTTACGGTTGCCCACATCGGCCCAGCGAGCAATAGGAATACCCACACTGACGTAAAAAATTGCAAATGCAAAACCGGTTAACAAACCTAATTGGGCATCGGTAAGTGCCATGTCGACTTTAATGGATTCTTGCAATATCACTAAAATTTGCCGATCAACAAAATTAAGTGCATATACTATGGTGAGTAAAAATAAAACATAGCGGCGGTAGTTTTTACCCTTAGCCTGCCCGCTAACCTCAGCGGGTTCACCTTGAGAATCCGGCTGGTCTAAAACGTTTGACTGTTCCATAAAACTCCCACCATATTATTTTTATATTAGGCACTTTGCATACAGCTTCAACACACAAAAAGTATCACCTAGGGCACCCTGCCCTATCCCCCGCCAGTTACCAAGGGTTATTGGTACATTTTTGTAATAACGCCAACATTTGGCTCGAAGAGTCCATCCGCATAAATGGGGTTTATCACTGAGTATTCATCATATAAATAGTAGGGGGCTAAAAAAGTGGTCAATTTAAAATCTTTGTTAAAAAAAATTTTAATTGTTGGTCTATGAAAATAATAAAATCGCGCCCCGCCCACTGAAATTTTACGAGTGACACTGGACAGATGAAGCGCAACAAATTTATTGATAGGGCAAGATTAAGTCATGTTTAAACCACTTAATGGTTTGAGTCTTCGTAGTCACTCTATTCACATTTTTAAGACGTCATACCCACATACTTAGGATGCTGTGCAATGCTATCCAGCCAGCGCTTAATGTTGGTATAGGGTGCTAAATCAAAACCGCCCTCACCCGCCACATGAGTGTAGGCATACAGTGAAATATCCGCCACCGTTAACGTGTCGCCTGCTAGATAGGCCGTAAGCGCTAATTGCTGATCCATTAGTGTAAGAGCAGTATGACCGCCCACTTGTTTAGAGGCGTATTCGGCTTTGCGCGCTTCTGGCATGCCTTGAAACTTGGCAATAAAGCGCGCCACCGCAATATAGGGCTCGTGACTGTATTGCTCAAAAAATTGCCACTGCAAGACTTTTGCGTAAGCAAAGGCATCTTGGGGGATAAGTCGTGAATCACTGGCCAAGTAATTTAGGATGGCGTTTGATTCAGATAAAAAGCGGCCATCGTCTAACGCTAAAACGGGCACCTTTGCATTGGGATTTTTAGCTAAAAACGCTTGAGTGCTGGCACCACCGTTCATAATATCCACATGTACCCATTCATGTTTAATATCCAGTAAAGAAGCCACTAACTTAATTTTATAGCAATTGCCTGAAATCATATCTCCGTAAACTTTCACATGTTCTCCTTAGTACTATTACTTATTGTCTACATCTTCACATTCATCTGCGATCGGATATTTAAGCTGCACCGTTAATGATTATAAACCGATGCAAACCACGTTATAATGCGCCAAAACTCCAACTTAGAGAACCCAATACCTTGAAACTGGATAAACGTTTAACAAAAATTGAATCCATGGTAACTCAAGAATACCAGCATATATGGGATTGCTGCTGTGACCATGGACTCTTGGGGCAGGCTTTATTAGAGCGCCCAGTCAGTGCCAAGGTTCATTTCATTGATATTGTGCCCAATATCATGCAACAGCTAGAAGAGAAGCTACAGGCGAGCTTCCCATTAGACACCCGCACAAATGCCAGCGAGGCATGGCAAGTGTATTGTATGGACGTGTGCCTCCTTCCTTTACACCACTTAAGCGGTAAGCATTTGCTCATTATTGCTGGGGTTGGCGGGGATTTAATGATTAAAATTATTAACAGTATTTGCCAACAACACCCTGACGCTAATATCGACTTTTTGTTGTGCCCGGTATATCACCAATACCTGTTAAGAGAACAGCTCATAGAATTAGAATTCAGCCTATATAACGAAGCAATAGTGGTTGAAAAAAAACATGCTTATGAAATTTTATTGGTTTCAAGAAAAACCAATAACGATTATAAAGTGACAAATGTGGGCCAAGAAATGTGGCACGGTAAAACACCCCAAGAGGTCAAGGTTGCCACTGACTATTTAAACAAAATACTCCTGCATTATAAAAGGTCAAGCTTAAACAAAGCCTCTAATGTGGAGCATATTATCCAAGCCTACGAAGAGGTCCTTATTAAAGCCCTTTAGGGCACACCTCTACTTAATAACTAAATAGAGCGTAATCTTGGGCGGTGTGACCATAATACGCTAACCTCTAATGTGAACCTTGTACTGTTATTTGTACACTAAACCCGCATATTAAAGGAGGTATTCATGAAAAATGTGTTTGTCTGTGCCCTCCTGGTAATACTCTGCCCAACTCTTTACGCTCAAACCACCATCAACATCACCAATGGTGAGTGGGAGCCTTACATGTCGCAATACAGCCATCAGTATGGGGTTGATTCACATGTGGTATCTGAAAGCTTTAAACTAGAAGGCATTGATATTAACTGGGGGTTTTTCCCGTGGAAGCGGGCATTTCATTTGGCCAAAAATGGAAAAGAGTGGCATGCATCAGCCGCCTGGTGGCCCAGCGATGAAACCAAGGCCGACTTCCTTATTAGCGACCCCATCAGCAATACCTCATTTGTATTCTTTCACTTAAAAAGCACCCCCTTTGACTGGCAGTCCATTAAGGATTTAGCGGATCTAAAAATTGGCACCACGCTAGAATATAACTACGGTCGAGATTTTATGAATGCTATCAACCTAAAACATATTAGTGTGCAATGGGTGCGAAACGATGAACTCAATTATCAAAAGCTGTTAAACGAGCGGATTCATATATTCCCCAATGATTTAACAGTGGGTTATTCACAAATCAGAAATTCGGTGGCGCCTCAAGATTTGGATAAGTTCACCCACCATCCATTAGAGTTTGAAAAAACCACACTGCACCTTATTATTTCCAAGAAAACCAAAAATGCACAATGGTTTATGGATAAATTTAATACGGGATTAAAAAAGCTTAAGGTTATGGGCCGTTATGAGAAAATGTTCAAAGATTTAGAAAACGGAAAATACGACAAAAAGAAAATTAAATGGCAAGCAAAAAAAAGCCCGCGATAAAGTCGCGGGCTGAAAACACACTCTCAATTTAACTTATAACACTAACTTACCAGCAAGTTTTCACGCTGAGTGTACTCAAGCGTCTCATCAAGCGCCTTACTAAACTTACTAATAATTTCATCTATCTGTGTATTATCAACAATCAACGGTGGACAAAAAGCAACTGAAGATCCCGCTACTGCACGCACAATCAAACCATGATTTTGACACGCCTGCGTAATAAAACCGCCCACTTGACCGGTCGCAAACGCTTGACCCGTTTTTTTGTTGGCCACTAATTCAATGGCACCCAGCATGCCTGCACCACGCACTTCACCCACCAATGGATGATTCTTAAATTTGGCCAATTCAGCCTGCAAGTACGCGCCGGTTATAGCCGCTTTGACAAAAATATTATCACGTTCATAAATTTCTAATGTTTTAAGTGCTACCGCACACGCAACCGGATGGCCCGAATACGTGTAGCCGTGACCAAATACACCCAGACTCGCACTGGGCTCAATCATGGCTTCGTACATGTCACCACGAATAGCCGAGGCACTAATAGGCATATACGCCGACGACAACTGCTTAGCCATGGTCATCATGTCGGGGGATTCTATGCCCATAGTGGTTGAGCCAAAATCATTACCGGTACGGCCAAAGCCGGTGATAACTTCGTCGGCCCAGAATAAAATATCATATTTATTCAGTACCGCTTGTAACTTTTGGTAATACCCAGGTGGCGGCACAATTACACCGCTGGCACCGGTGATAGGTTCAGCAATAAAGGCGGCAATAGTATTAGCTCCTTCTTTAAGAATTAGCGCTTCTAGATTGCCCACAATGCGGTCAACAAATTGAGTTTCAGTTTCGCCATTTTGTGCGCCGCGATAATAATGCGGCGCATCGGTGCGCAAAATCCCCAATGCATCAATAGGCAAATCAAAGTTAGCTTGGTTAATGGGCAACCCTGTTAAGGAAGCCGCTGCCACCGTTACACCGTGGTAAGAACGTTCACGGGCAATAATTTTAAATTTCTCAGGTTTACCAATGGCATTAAAGTAATAACGCAACATTTTCACATGACTATCGTTAGCGTCTGAGCCTGAGTTACCAAAAAATATTTTGGCATCTTTCATAGGCAACATGCTGGTTAATTTATCAGACAAGTCCATGCCCACTTGGTGGGTTTTACCACCAAACATGTGACTGTATGACAACTTAGACATTTGCTCGGTGGTGGCTTCAATTAATTCTTTATTGCCATAACCCAACGAGGTACACCACAAACCGGCCATACCTTCGATGTATTTATTGCCGTTATTATCAAATATGTAAGCACCTTCACCGCGCTCTACGGTTAGGGTTTCTGTATTTTTAAAACTGGTAGTCGGATAAATAATACTACTCATAAGTCTCTCCTCTTGCGGCTAATGTGTTTGTAAATACATTACACCGCCAGTATTCTTTTTATAAGGTTTTCACGATTCAAATATAGGGCTCGTAATCAAGCCGGCCAAATTCATAATCTAAAATCTAGCGATTCAAACCGCCCATGCAGATGTATTTAATTTCTAAATAATCATCTAGGCCAAACTTAGAACCTTCACGGCCTTGACCCGATTCTTTTACGCCACCAAATGGAATCACTTCAGACGTAATGGCGGTTTCGTTTACGCCTACCATGCCATATTCCAAGGCTTCCGATACACGCCATGTACGACCAATGTTTTCAGTGTAAAAGTAGGCGGCCAAACCAAACTCGGTATCGTTGGCCATGCTGATCGCTTGTTCTTCGGTGCTAAACTTAAATATGGGTGCAACCGGCCCAAAAATTTCTTCACGAAAAACCGCCATGGTATCGTTCACGTTGGTTAAAATAGTAGGCTCGTAAAAGTGGCTGCCTAATTTGCTAATCTTACCGCCGGTTACAATATTGGCACCCTGCGCCACCGCGTTTTCTACCTTGGCATGAATACCGGCGGCAGCTTTTTCAGTAATAACAGGACCATGAGTACTGTTGGCATCCAACCCATCACCTATACGGAATTCACTCACCGCTGCGGCAAAACGCTCAACAAACTCATCATAAATACCTTCTTGTACAATAATGCGGTTTGAACAAATACAGGTTTGGCCCGAGTTACGGAACTTAGATAACAAGGCCCCCGGCACGGCGATATCTAGGTCGGCATCATCAAAAATAATAATCGGTGCATTACCGCCCAGCTCCATTGAGGTGCGCTTAACAGTGGCGGCACACTGCTGCATCAATAACTTGCCCACCGGAGTCGATCCAGTGAAGGTCAGTTTTTTAACCACAGGGTTACTGGTTAACTCAGCACCAATGGCGGGTGCATCCATTCCAGGTACCACATTAAATAAACCCGCTGGTACGCCAGCACGGCTGGCTAATTCTGCCAAGGCCAATGCAGAGAACGGCGTTTCAGCCGCGGGCTTCAATACAATAGAACACCCTACCGCCAAAGCCGGTGCCACCTTACGAGTGATCATGGCATTGGGAAAGTTCCAAGGGGTAATGGCCGCCACAACTCCAACGGGTTGTTTAATCACAATGCCACGACGGTCATTTTGAGCGGCTGCAATGGTGTCTCCATATACGCGCTTACCTTCCTCGGCAAACCACTTAATAAACGAGGCGCCGTAAGCCACCTCTCCCATGGATTCAAACAAGGGTTTGCCCTGCTCAATGGTCATGATCTTGGCTAAATCGTCTTGGTTTTCTAAAACAAGTGCATGCCAACGCTCAAGTACCGCGGCGCGCGTTTGTGCGGATTCGGCTTTCCACAAAATCTGAGCCGCCTGCGCGGCATCGATGGCAATACGCGTTTGCGCAGCCCCCATGCTGGCCACGACACCTATGTGTTCACCGTTAGCCGGATTGGTCACGGCAAAGGTCTGTTTATCGCTGGCGTCTAGCCATTGCCCATTAATGAAGCCTTGATGCTTTAACAGGCTTGGGTCATTTAGTTGAAAATCCATAATCGCTATCCCGTCTAGTCGTACGTTTCTTGGCTTTGACGTTCACTATAGATCAGACTCACAATTGCTTATATAATTACTTAATAGAGTTTACATTTGAATATACAAACATAAGAGACTGCATCATGGGCCAGAAAAAAGCCGCCATATCAGGCCAACTGGCCGACATCGATTTACGCCTATTGCGAGTCTTTAAAACGGTAGTGGATTCGGGGGGGTTTAGCGCCGCCGAAATAAGCCTAAACCTTGCCAATTCCACTATCTCTAATTATATATCTGATTTAGAAAAGCGCCTGCACATGCGTCTTTGTGAACGCGGTCGCGGTGGCTTTTCTCTCACGCCATCCGGCAGTGTGGTGTACCAGGCCACTCAAGATTTGCTAGGGGCGGTGGATCAATTTCGTAATCAGATTAACCAATCCCATAACCGCATCCTAGGACACCTGCATTTAGGGTATGCCGAGCACATGTTAGGTGGCCGAGACTCGTGCATTGTGGCGGCGCTTAGTCGCTTCAGTGAAATGGCCCCAGACGTAAAAGTACAAATCACCACTATGTCATCCGATGAGGTGAGCTCGGCGGTGATTAACAAAAAAGTGGATATTGGGGTTACCGTTCTACCCCATGAATTTAAAGAGCTTAACTGTCACCCGTTGTTTGACGAGCAAATGTATTTATATTGCGCCCAAGGCCACCCCTTATTTGACGTGCAAGATGGCAAGCTTAAAAAAGATGATTTACTCAACTATAAATTTGTAGAATCGCCGCGCTTAATGCCTGGCCGTGAAATGCACCCTGATATGCGTTATTGGAATAAGCAGGCTAAAGCCCACCATCAAGAAGCCCGTGCTAGCCTAGTATTAAGTGGTCACTATCTGGGGATTTTACCTAGCCATGTAGTTGATAACTGGGGATTTAAGCAACACTTACGTCCACTGTTTAAATCCCTTTATGGTTACCGAAATACCTTCAGTGCTATTTCGCGTAAACATCATAATAACCAACACATTATCGATTGTTTTAATGATTGTTTATTGGCGGCCAGTGAAGATCTTAAAAATCCTAACCCCTAGTAGGTATAAAAAATTGGGTTTAATGGTTTATCAAAGACGTTACATACAAATAATCGAAATTATTATTTTTATGTGTACACTGCCGCCACTTAAATAATACTAGTCATTAAATATAGGTAAATATAATGGGCATCACTCGCTTAGAAACCAAAGCTCGAATGAGCCGCATCGTTAAACACAACGGTACTATTTACCTGTGTGGGCAAGTGTGTAAAGACGCAACCCGCGGCATTACAGAACAAACCAGCAGCATGCTTGAAAAAGTAGACGAGTTATTAGAACAAGCGGGATCGGATCGAGAACACATATTGTCGGCCACTATTTATGTAAGCGATATGAAATATTTTGCAGACATGAATACTGTATGGGATAACTGGGTACCAGAAGGCCACGCCCCTGCCCGTGCTTGTGTGGAAGCTAAGATGGCGCGCGATGTATTATTGGTTGAGATATCTGTGGTTGCCGCTGAAAAATAACCTTAGTAGTAAAGAAACTTTATAAACGTGCTCAACAATAATCCCTGTGAAACACTGCTTTTATAGGGTATTTTTTGCTAAAACCTCGCTATAAACTTCTGGGCCCCTCTATTAACTGATTGCAGCCTCTGCGTGTCCTGAAGTTTACAGTGACAAGGCGCAGCTCGAAGTAAAATGGTTATTCCATTTTCAAGGGCTGTAACGCAGTAAATGTGAACTTCAGGGCGCGCCCTTCGGGGCTTTACGTACAGTCCATACTTTGCGTTGGCCTTCCTTGAAAGGCAATAAGCATTTCTTCGAAAATCCGCCTTAATTATGAACTGTACGTAAAGCCATAGGCTACAATCAGTTAATAGAGGTGCCCTAAATACACCTTACTGGGTATATCCGATTTACAGCCTGAACCCTTATATTCTACCCACAATGAAAGAGCCGGACTGGTTGTAAACTTTAAACGTTACTAACCGACCAAAGGTTCTAATCCGATTTCGATTATATAACAAGCCGCTAAAGGCTGTTGATAGACCGAGGTAGAACATGAGCAAACCATCACACACCACATCTTATTACGCCGCTTCGGCCAATGATAAATCTATGCGTCCGTCATTGCAGGGCGATATTACTGCAGACATCTGTGTCATCGGCGCGGGTTTCACCGGCCTATCTACCGCCATTCACTTAGCCGAGAAAGGCTTTAAAGTAGTGGTACTGGAAGGCAGCCTAGTAGGCTTTGGGGCGTCTGGGCGTAACGGCGGACAAATTGTTAATAGCTACAGCCGCGACATTGATTTCATCGAAAAACATTACGGCCAAGACGTTGGTAACGAAATGGGTAAGATGGCCTTTCAAGGCGGCCGCATCTTGCGCAGACTCGTAAAAGATTACAACATTGATTGTGACCTAAAAGACGGCGGCATTTTTGCAGCCTGCAACGAAAAACAGCTAGATGGCATGAAAGATCGTAAAACCCTTTGGGAAAAACACGGTCACACTGAACTGGATTTATTAGATGAAAACGCAATCCGTCAGCGCGTAGGTACCGAGCGTTACGTAGGCGGCCTACTGGACAATTCAGGCGGTCACTTTCACCCACTAAATTTAGTATTGGGCGAGGCGGCAGCGGTTGAATCTTTGGGTGGCACTATTTTCGAGGACTCTGAAGTTATCAAAGTAGAAGAAGGCGCAAAAACTAAGGTTTATACCAAGAACGGTTCGGTTACCGCTGATTTCTTAGTGGTATCGGGCAACGCTTATTTAGGCGGTTTGATTCCAAAACTGGAAGCCAAAGCCATTCCTTGTGGCACCCAGGTCATTACTACCGCGCCTTTAAGCGCTGAGCAACAAAAGCAGTTAATCCCCATGGACAACTGTGTGGAAGATTGTAACTACCTATTAGATTACTACCGTCTTTCAGGCGATGGCCGTTTAATCTATGGCGGCGGCGTAACCTACGGCGCCCGTGAGCCAAGCAAAATTGAATCTAAAATTGTACCCAACATGCTGAAAACCTTCCCTCAGCTTAAAGGCACTAAGGTTGATTTTGCTTGGACAGGTAACTTTTTATTAACCCTAATGCGCCTGCCTCAATTTGGCCGCATTGGTAAAAACATCTACTACGCACAAGGGTACAGTGGCCACGGTATTACGTGTTCACACCTTGCAGGTCAGGTATTGGCTGATGCAATCACGGATCAATGTGAACGTTTTGATATATTTGCTGCCTTACCACAGTATCCATTCCCTGGTGGCCGTATGTTACGCGTTCCCATGACGGCAGCGGGTGCAATGTATTACTCGTTACGTGACAAGCTAGGTTTCTAGTTTAGCAATCAGTTAGAGTCACCACACACACCAAAATATGTAACGCTGCTTGCTATGCTAAATAGCATTCAGCGTTTTTTTGTTTTACGCAGATTACGTTTCATGACTATTAAAATATGACTATTACGACACCCAAGGTAGCCCTTTACATACTCATTTTTGTAAGCTTTGTGTGGGGAGCCGAATTTGTACTGGTGGATATAACTATCGCCAAATTACCCACTAATACCTTTAACGCTATTCGCTTCTTTTTAGCTGGCTTAGCGTTATTGCCTTTGTTTTACTTTTCAAAAGAACGTCGACAAACGTTACCTATTAAACCTCTTTTAATCGCCGGTTCTTTATTAGGCTTCTTTTTGTTTTTAGGGTTTTACGCCCAAACCGAAGGCATGCGGTATACCAGCGTCTCTAACGCCGGCTTCATTACGGGCATGGCGGTACCCTTAGTGTCGTTACTGGGGTTTATATTTTTTAAGAAACGCCCCACTGTCGCGGTATGGTGTGGCATTATCGTAGCCACCCTAGGCTTATACTTCTTAACCACTGGAGGGGAATTTCACTTCAACAATGGGGATTTAATCGTATTAGCGTGTGCATTTGCATTTGCCTTTCACCTTATTTTTACAGACAAGTTTGCTAAAAAATTACCTATTCTTAGTTTAAGTATTGTGCAAATTTTTGCTGTTGCCATTTATTGTTTAAGCGCGGCGTTATTAAGTGGTGACCCGTTATTTTATCTAGTGGGCAGTGAGCCTGTGGAATGGCACAAACACATATTTGAACCCATTATTATTTTTTCAATTTTAGTGACGGCACTTTTGGGCACGTCCTTTGCGTATTGGGCTCAAACCAGTTGCCAGCAGTTTTTACCCTCGCATAAAGTGGCCATGGTATTTGCCAGCGAGCCTATTTTTGCTCATGGTGCCGCTTGGTTGTTTTTAGGGGAGCACTTAGGTTGGTTAGGTTTTATTGGCGCGGGTTTAATTATTACAGGCATGCTGATTTCTGAACTGGGTGACAAAAAACATCCACCCACCATTAATCCACTGGATCAAAATGCCACCGGCGGTTAAGAAGCGTGCTTGATTTTCAGTGTACCTTTAATAAATGGGTACACTGAAATACGCTGACATCAGTGGGACAAAAATGACTTCGCTTATTTTTTAGCATTATACTTAATAGGCAAAGACTGACTCTCTTTCACCTCTTCCATCACAATATAACTCTTAGAGTTTTTAACCCCTGGCAACGTCAATAACATATCCCCTAGTAAAGCACGGTACTCAGACATTCCATCAATACGCGCCTTAATTAGATAATCGGCATCACCCGAGACTAAGTGGCACTCTAGGATATAAGGCAGCTTTTTAATGGCTTTGTTAAAGTCAGAAAACGCATCAGGGGACTGGTAAGAAAGTGCGATCTCTACAAATACCAACATACTAAAACCCAATGCATCTGCGTTAAGGCGTGCGTAGTAACCTTCTATAAAGCCGTCTTTTTCTAAACGTTTCACACGCTCTATACAGGGCGTAGAACTTAAACCCACCTTCTCGGCCAGCTCAACATAGCTTATGCGCCCATCCGCTTGGAGGGCACGCAAAATGTTCATATCTAAACGATCTAAAGGGCGCTTTTTAACTTCATTCATAAACAGTGCTTTCCACGCTAATTTTCTGTATATCCCAATTTTAAACCTGTTTTAGCTTAAAAATCAAACTTTTTCACTCGCAAAAAAGCAATAGACTAGGCCAATCAAATTATCGTTAGTTTCTTTTTGAAAGAGAGAAAATCATGCATGTAATCGTATTGGGCGGCGGAGTGTTAGGAGTGGCCAGTGCTTGGTATTTGGCTAAGGCCGGGCACGAAGTCACCGTTATTGATCGCCAAGACAGCGTGGCACAAGAAACCAGCCATGCTAACGCGGGTATGATTTCACCGGGTTATTCCACCCCTTGGGCAGGCCCAGGTGTGCCGCTTAAGGCCATCGGCTGGATGTTGCAAGATTTGGCACCGTTCATGATTAACTTCAAAGAACTGGACCCTTTCACCCTATCTTGGATGACTAAGATGCTGGCCAATTGCAACACTCGTTCATACCAAAGAAACAAGGGCCGTATGTTGCGCATAGCTGAATACAGCCGCGATTGCTTTGTGGATTTACGCAAAGAATTAAACATTGATTACGACAGCCGTCAGCAAGGCACCTTGCAGGTTTTCCGCAAGGAAAAACAAATCAAGGATTTGCAAAAAGACATTAAGGTGTTGCAAGACTTAGGAGTAGAGCATCAGTCCTTAGACATGGATGGCTGTGTTGAGTTTGAACCGGCTCTTGCACAGGTGCGTCACAAGTTTGTGGGCGGTTTGCGCTTGCCTGGTGATGAAACCGGTGACTGCTTTAAGTTTACCTGCGCACTGGCTAAAGAATGCGAAAAGCTCGGCGTGAACTTCTTAATGAAAACTGAGATTCAACAACTTAATGAACACAACGGAAAAATCGTCAGTGTACAAACCTCTAGAGGAATGTTGGCCGCCGACTCGTTTTTAGTGGCGTTAGGTTCTTACTCGGTGCAAACCCTTAATACGGTGGGCATTAAAATTCCGGTTTACCCCATTAAAGGATATTCATTAACGCTGCCTATCGAAGACGAATCTAAGGCACCTATGTCCACCATCATGGATGAGACCTACAAGATTGCGGTGACCCGTTTTGAGGATCGTATTCGAGTGGGCGGTACCGCCGAAATCGCTTCTTACAATATGGAGTTGAATGAAAAACGTCGTGCCAGTGTGGACTTTGTGGTGCAGGACATGTTTCCCGGTGCCACCGATATTAACAAGGCTGAATTTTGGACGGGCCTGCGCCCCATGACGCCAGATAGCACACCTATTTTAGGCGGCACCAAATTTGATAATTTATTTTTGAATACCGGTCACGGCACGTTGGGTTGGACCATGTCTTTAGGCTCGGCCAAGTTTGTGGCCGATGTAATGAGTAAACGTGCCACCGAGATAGACCCAGAAGGTTTGTCCATGGCCCGCTACTACGGCTAATAGCCTTGAAATAAAACCGTACGAGCTCACCCCGTGAGCGATTTTTAAATTGCAAGAACAGGAAATAAAACATGGCTACTAAAACAATTATCTCTACCCCAAATGCTCCCGCCGCCATTGGTACTTATTCACAGGCCGTAAGAGTTGATGACACCGTTTATATCTCGGGTCAAATACCACTAAATCCACAGACCATGGAAATGGTAACAAAAAGCTTTGAAGCACAAGCGGTACAAGTGTTTGAAAACTTAAAAGCGGTTGCCGCTGCTGCCGGTGGTGATTTAAGCGATTTTGTAAAAATTACCGTTTTGCTAAGCGACCTTAAGTACTTCGCACAAGTGAACGAAATTATGGCTCAGTATTTTTCAGCGCCTTATCCGGCTCGTGCCGCCTACGCTGTAAAAGCGTTGCCAAAAGATGCTGACATTGAAATTGAAGCCATCATGGCTTTGTAAAAAACCTTTTAAATATTAGAAAATAAAACGCCGATGCTCATGAATTAAATTTATGCGCATTGGTTGTTAATATTACCGGAGAATTTTATGGGACGCGCCGCTACCGCCACCATTAATCTTGATGCTATTCGTCATAACTATAGATTGGCTAAGTCTTTATCCAACGGCCAAAAAGCTGTGGCCATTATTAAAGCTGATGCCTACGGTCATGATGCCGTAGTGGTGGCCAATGCACTTTCAGCCCAAGCCGATGCGTTTGGTGTTGCTTGCATTGAAGAAGCCATTGAACTGCGTGAAGCGGGCATTAAAAACCCCATTTTATTATTAGAAGGCTTTTTTAAGGCCGATGAACTGATCCTTATTGCGCAATACAATCTATGGACGGCGCTGCACAGTGTTAGTCAAATTGAAGACATTAAAAACTCGCCACTTAAAAACTCTATTAACGTATGGTTAAAGATGGACAGCGGCATGCACCGTTTAGGCATTGCTCCTGAAGATTATCAAGACGCTTACCAGCAACTTAATGCATTGCCTCAAGTAAAAGAGGTGATATTGATGAGCCATTTTTCATCCGCAGATGACTTAAGCGCTGGCACCACCCAAGAGCAAATTAATTGCTTTGATGCTTTCACGACTGGCATTAACGCACATGTAAGCCTAGCCAACTCGGCGGCGACATTAGGCCACGAAGAAGCGCGTCGCCAATGGCAACGTCCCGGTATTATGCTGTACGGAGCTACCCCATTTGAGCAAAGCCATCCACAGGGTGACAAACTTCGAAGCGCCATGACCTTAAGTTCTGAAGTCATTGCCATTCACCAACTTCAAGCGGGTGATGCCGTTGGTTACAGCCGCACGTTCATTTGCGAAAAACCAACATTAGTGGGCACAGTGGCTATGGGTTACGCCGACGGTTACCCACGACATGCTAAAAGTGGCACTCCTATCCTTGTGAATGGGCAACGCACTCGTATCCTTGGCCGTGTATCCATGGACATGTTAGCGGTGGACTTAAGCCACCTTGAAGACGTAAACGTAGGGGCTTATGTGGAGTGCTGGGGCGAAAACTTAACCGCCGCCGAAGTGGCCCCTCATTGCGATACTATTCCTTATACCCTATTTACCGGCATTACCCGACGTGTGCATAAAGTATATTGTGATGATCGGCAGTTGCTCAAACAAGTGGGCTAAGACCGTAATATCCGTTTAAATAGCGCCCTATACCCCATGAAATGCACCTGTGCATGCCATGGGGTTTAATATTCCCTTGCCTTAAGTTTATGCATATTCGTCACTTTTTTGCTAAAAAAACGCACCAGCTGCACATTCCTATCCGGCCACAACCTGAATAATTATTCTATTTAACTCCTGCAAGCGTTATAATCTTTAGTAATCTTTGTGGCATGCGCCTAATAAAAATAATATCAGGGGATCGAATGGTTCAAATTATCACCCAAGACCCAAGCTTCTTAGTGAATGAACATCTAGATATCGGCCAGAAAAACTGGGATGAGCCTGATCACTTGGCAGTAAGCCAATTATCTATGGTAAACCTGTTTCGCACTGTTGCCATAGAGCCGGGTGAGCACGTAATGCCACTACCTAAGGGTAACCCTCTAGATGTAAACGCCCTTACGTTTGCTGACCCACTTATGCCCACACGCACAGTTAATGGTGATACATTTTTAAACCGTCGTCTGTTTAACGACGGCTTGTTGGTGATGCACAAAGGCCAAGTGATTCACGAATCCTACCGTAACGGCATGAATGAACACGATCGCCACGTGATTCATTCGTGTACTAAATCAATGTGCTCAATGATTGCGGCCATGGCGGTCGATGAAGGGTTACTTGATCCCAGCGCCAGCATGAGTGACTACATACCTGAATTTAAACTGATACTCGCTTGGCAAGGCGTTACTGTGCAACACGTGTGGGACATGCAGGCAGGTTTAGTTTTCAGTGAAGACTACAGCGACCCCAACGCCGAGTACTGGAGCTATGCCCGTGCCGCTGGTTACTACCCCCCTTTAAAAGGTGAAAGCGCCATTGGTGCGAGGGCCTGGGCCATTGAAAACTTAAATAAACGTAACTACAAACCCGGCACCAGCTTTGTTTATAATTCAACCCTCAGCAACGTATTGGGCATGGCCCTTGAAAATGTCTACGACAAACCGCTGGCTGAGTTATTTGAAGAAAAACTGTATAAAAAAACCGGTGCACAATCTGCTGGCTACTTTAATGCGGACCCTCAGGGTTTTCCCATTACCGAGGGGCAATTTAATTTACGCTTGCAAGACTTTGCGCGGGTAGCCTCTTTAATGCTGAATAAGGGCAAGAATTTTTTAGGGGAACAAGTATTGCCCAGCCAGTTTGTCGAGCAAGTAATCCAGTCCAATCCACAAGCTCAATTGGCCTATGGCAAGGATTGGAAAGATCGTGTATTTAAAAATGCTCACTATAAAAATAAATTTTGGGTATTAGAGCCTGAAAAAAAACGATTTACTATGCTGGGCATTCACGGTCAATTTGCTTGGTATGATTTAAATCGCGACTTAATGATAGTGGGAGTTGGCTCCTACCCTAAACAAGATGGCGATTTAATGATGACAGTACTAAAATCATTATGGCACGGTATTGCCCTTGCCACCGATACAAACACTGATTCACAACCCTAATTGAAAAAGAGAAGTAGTATGGTTTACCTATATTTAATGATCGCCATTGTTGCAGAAGTATTTGCCACCCTTGCTCTAAAGCCGGCTGAAGGTTTTACTAAAATCGGCCCCAGTATTGTTGTTATATTGGGATATGCTATTTCATTTTATTTATTGTCCGTTATTTTAAAAACTATGCCTGTGGGCATTACGTATGCTATATGGTCAGGGGTTGGCATCGTCTTAACCGCCGTATTAGCCGCCGTGTTTTTTAAGCAAACCCCAGATACCCCAGCGATCATTGGCATGGGCTTTATTGTGGCCGGGGTTATGATTATACAAATATTTTCACAAACCCAAATTGATTAACCTTTTTAAGGGTTTTTGGAATCAATGAAAACACATCAATCTGGCGATTATAAAGGTTTAGGATTTGGCGTTAGCGCCTTTATCCTATTTTCCTTCATGCCCATTTATGTTCAACAGCTAAAACCCCTGTCTGGTTACACACTGCTTAATCAGCGAATTTTATGGTCTACGTTATTGTTATTGGTGGGCCTTTCGCTAATAAAAAAACTTTCATTTTATTTGCGCCCTATGCGCCAACTAAAGGCTTGGCCGGGGTTAATCGCGGGCAGTTTGTTAGTAGGGTTACAGTGGGGGTTATTTGTTTGGGCCCCGTTAAATCAGCACACATTAGATTTGTCTCTGGGCTATTTTTTGGTGCCGTTAGTGATGGTATTCATTGGTAAAGTTTTTTTAGGCGAAAAGCTACGACCCTTACAGTGGGTAGCCATGTTTTGTGCCAGCGCTGGAGTGCTGATGGCTTTTTGGAAAGCCAGTGACCTGTCATGGGTCGCGATACTCGTTGCAGTCGGTTACCCCTTGTATTTAGTATTACGACGCAAGCAAGTACTGCCTACTGTGTCGGCCTTTTTAATTGAAAACTTAATATTACTGCCGCCTGCCCTAATAGGCATTTTAATGTTTGGCGGACTTGAAGGGGAAAGCCTAAGCCACCCATTTGCGTATTCATCTTCTTTGGTATTATTGTTTTTAGGTTTAGCCATTATGGGGTCGGTGCCCATGTTGTGTTTTATTGCCGCCAATAATCGCCTTAACATGATCACCCTAGGATTACTTAGCTACCTAGAGCCGGCTCTTATATTTGTGGTGGCGTATGTCTTTTTAGGCGAAACCCTTAAAGCCGACGATTTATTTATTTATGGCCCTATTATTTTTGGATTGGGCATATTAGCCATCGATGGCGGCCGTCAAATCATCAGAAAAAAGCACACCGCTAAAAACAGCTATCATTTATAACTTTAGCGTCCAACCTTTTAACCTACACCAGATCGCAATGCCCCAAGCCGATCCAAGCAAACCCACTACGTTAATCGCCAACCCCGCGAACCGACTACCTGAGTATACCCATAATGCAGGGTCTTTAATAAAGGGTGTACTGACTGCGTTCAGGGATAATAATAATTGTAAGATCGATATTAAAAAATACAGCCAAATAAACCGCTTAGCCCCTAACCATAATAAACCCGCCATTAAAGTGGCCGCCATCACGACTATCCAAGATGCCACCGGTCCCAGCGGCGCTGAACCCAATGACACCAATACCAGTCCTGCTACATTCCAAATTACACACGCAAGCGCATGCACTAATTGCCATGCAAGCGGCCACTTTATTTTTTGGCTAAACATTTAAATCCACTCTAAAACAATAAGTGCAACCACCCTATCAGTTAGTTTTAATAAATAAAGACAAGAAATGGCCATAATGGTGATACCAACAAAGATAGTCATGCAGAGACTAAGGACGGGGTTGTGATGAATACACTTTAAGGATCCTGCTTAACCATTACACCCTCTTCGTCCAATAAGGGTTTATTGTGATCAAGTACTTTTGAATGTAAAAACCCATCTTCACATTTACCCTGTTTTTCAAGCCAATGCAGGGTATTACCTACCAATACAATAGAGCCCGATACCACCGCAGTTCCCCCTGCCACTACCCCAGCCACCACAATACATGCTGCCGCACTATTACCGCCGCCATGGCATTGAATTTTGCTACTGGCAACATCCAGAGTGAGTTGTTTAAAATATAAATCACAATCACTGCTGCCTTGATTATTATTAGTAGTAGTGGGGTAAAACGCACAGGCGGGTAAAAAACACAGAATTAATACTAGGTTGATGATTTTCATAAGGTATCCATTCATGCACATTGTGATGGTGGATTAATCATAATGCACCTCGTTTACCTATAAAACAACGGGGATTTAACGAGTACTGAATCCTATTGAGACTATGCGTTATAACTATAAATGCAAAAAGCGGTTATTGAGATCAATAACCGCTTAAAGTTTGCAGACTACATTAAGAGCAACTATTCATTACCATCTAGATTACGTAAACGAGCCGTATGGTTTTCATAAACTGTTTTTGGATTGGTTTCCAACAAGTTATGTAAACCAAACAGCATATTGGTGGCATCTAGGTGATTCATAGAATAGCTATCAGTGATAACTTCGCCCCAATGCTGTGAACACTTAGATACTAAACCATCAGACGCTTCGCCATTGTAATACCCTAACTCATCCGTTAAGGCTAACAATGGATCACTTACATCCAGCGCGTTAGTAAAGGTACCTGTACTGGCCCATGAAAAATAATGAATGCCATTTACAAAGTTACTGCCTTCACCACAATATTCAGTTGGTTCGCCATCAGGAAACTGTTCACTAAAGGCTAAGGCACTTTGCGTGCGCATGAATATAATGGTTTTTAATGCGTCGTTATCGTATTCAGGGTTACCTGCTAAGGCATCTAATACATTACCGGTTAAATTTAATACGTTCACCGCTGGCGCTTCAAGTACCGTACCAAACAGGTTGTCGTAACCCCAATCGGCAAAACCAGATCCGTAGTTAATTCCGTTTACTGAGGTCACTGATGCCACCACATCTGGATTAGTACCTGCTACGTAACG
>JAPYOO010000604.1 GCA_029938135.1 Bermanella sp.
GTGAAGATTTACGTGACAAGCATTTTATTGGCACCGTTGAAATGGTGAAAAACTTTTTCACTTTTGTTGCCGAAGAAACCCGTCAATGGATGGCCGCTGTAGGTGTACGCAGCTTAGATGAATTAGTGGGTCGTACTGACTTATTAGAGATGATCGAAGGCGCCACTGACAAACAGAAAAAAATTGATTTAAGCCCGTTGCTTGGCAATGACCAAATCCCAGCCGACAAACCCCACACAGTGCAAGTTGAGCGTAACGCTCCATTTGATGAAGGTGTATTGGCTGAGCGTATGCTTGAAGAAACTTTGGCAGCCATTGAAGGCAAAAAAGGCGGTGAATTTAGCTATAACGTAGGCAACTGCGATCGCTCAATAGGTGGTCGTTTGTCTGGTGAAATTGCCTTGCGCCACGGCAACCAAGGCATGGCCAAAAAACCTATTACATTAAAGCTTAACGGTACCGCAGGCCAATCATTTGGTGTGTGGAACGCAGGCGGCTTGAACATGTACCTCGAAGGCGATGCCAACGATTACGTGGGTAAAGGCATGGCAGGCGGTAAGCTTGTAATCAGCTCTCCGGTGGGCTCAATCTATGCCTCGCAAAATGCGTCTATTATAGGTAATACCTGCTTATATGGAGCTACTGGCGGTCAGTTACTAGCAGCAGGTCGCGCAGGTGAGCGTTTTGCGGTTCGTAACTCTGGCGCCAAAGCAGTTATTGAAGGCGCTGGCGATCATTGCTGTGAATACATGACTGGCGGTCAGGTCACAGTATTGGGTAGCACAGGTTATAACTTTGGTGCGGGTATGACAGGCGGCTTCGCTTACGTACTGGATTTGAATAAAACTTTTGTTGATCAATATAACCATGAGTTAGTGGATATTCACCGTATCTCTAACGAAGGCACAGAAGGCCACCGTAATCATTTGCGTGGCATTGTGACAAATTACGTTGAAGAAACAGGCAGTGCCTGGGGCCAAGAAATTTTGGATAACTTCGATAACTTCATTGGCAAATTCTGGTTGGTTAAGCCTAAAGCGGCTAGCCTAGAACAATTGCTAAAAAACACCCGGACTCGCTCAGAGTAAGAGCTTATATCCAGGATGGACGATAGCCGCACTGCCATGGATGGCGGCGAGCAAGAATGTATAAGCCCGGCGAGTGAGTCAGATTTAGAGGTGCTGTAAATGGCAACACGATTAAATAACAATTTTCAATTTTTAGATGTGTCCCGTAAGGACCC
>JAPYOO010000605.1 GCA_029938135.1 Bermanella sp.
TGCAAGACCCTGAAACCTGTTTTGGTTGTGGTTACTGTACATGGGTATGCCCATATAACGCGCCGCAACTAGACCCTATTGAAGGCAAAGTTTCAAAATGTAATATGTGTGTTGACCGTTTGGAAGTGGGCCTAAAGCCTGCGTGTGTTAGTGCTTGTTTAGGTAACGCGCTTAACTTTGGTGTGGTTGAAAATACCCCCGAAAATCGCGAGCAAGTGAAAACCAGTATCCCTGGTTTCCCTGACCCAACCATTACCAACCCAAACATTCGTTTTCAGCAAACTAAAACCATGCCAGACGAAATGGCCCGTACCGACAGCATGCCCATTAAATACCACAAACAAGAAGACGGATCATTCCGTTCAGTGGTAGATGAAAAAGAAGGTAAAGCTGTGTCGTGGAACTTGGCGCGTTTATCAAGCCGTGAAAACCCATTGGTTATTTTCACTTTGTTTACACAAGCCAGCATGGGTGCGTTTATCCTGTTGTACCTGGGTTCGGTTTTAGGAATTGAATCATTATTGGCCGTTAAAAACAGCGTAATGTATTTACCCTTGTTAATGATATTGGCAGGCATGCAGGCGGTTGGCCTAATATTGTCGACTATGCACTTGGGCAAACCCATGCGCTTTTACCGTGGTTTTAACAACTTGCGTTATTCACCGGTTAGCCGTGAAGCGTTGGGTGTGGCTTTGTTCTTTACGGGCATTGCCGCCTTCACCGGTCTTGAATTGTTAAGTGTTGGCTTGGAATACTTTGCGATTGCAGCGCCTATGATTACCGACCTAATAGTTCCGGTACAACACGGAGCCGCAATATTCGCGATTACCGCCGGCTTAATTGGCTTGTACTGGATGTACCGTTCGTACCGTATACCGGCTCGCCCATTTTGGGATCACAGTCAGGTAGCCACTACGTTTTTTGGTACCCTGTTTAGCTTAGGCTCTTTGGTATTAGCGATCGTTGCGGTTCCTACTTTGCTACTAACAGGCCAAGACGCCAGCCAGCTGGTGCAAATTACAGCAGGTCTAGCCGCACTAGGTTTAATCGCCGAAGGCTTGGGCTTAATGGTTCACGCTAAATACTTAAACACTGAAAGTGGTGAAGGCGCAGCCGCCCATTACGTGCAGCAAACTACCTTTGGTAAAAGCTACATTTTGCGTAACGTGTTAATGGCCGCAAGTGCACTGGCCATGGCATTGGTTGCCATATTCTTAAGCGACACCACCAGCGGATTAATACT
>JAPYOO010000193.1 GCA_029938135.1 Bermanella sp.
GCACCTAATGACCCAAGGGAAATTAAGCGTCGCCAACAGGAAGAACAAGCTAAACTGGCTGAATAAGCCGCTACAAAAGTAACCACTGTTGGTTACTTTTGTAATTTAGTACCTATATTGATAGGCACAAAAAAAGGGATGCACTGCATCCCTTTTTTGTGCCTTAACGTTTAGCTGAATAACCCTTCAATGAAACAGCCTAGGCTCTTGCTCTAACACAACCCCGTAACACTCCTCTACCGCCTCACAGACCTGGTTTGCAGCTGCAATGACATCTTTACCCGTACCGCCAAGATTAATCAATACCAACGCTTGCAACTTATGAACCGATACATGGCCAAATGACTTTCCCTTGTAGCCCAGCTGATCGATCAACCAACCTGCTGGTAACTTCACACCGTTTTCTTGAGGGTAATTCGGCATAGAAGGGTAACGCTCAATAAGCCTATTGAAATCAGGGGTTGATACCACTGGATTTTTGAAAAAAGATCCAGCATTGGGCAATGTTTTTGGGTCGGGCAATTTAGACTGACGCACTTCAATGACCCACCGAGCTAACTCGCTTGGCGTAGGCAATCCTTTTTCAGCACTCATTTTATTTAATGGCGCATATGATACCTGCACATCTGGGACTTTAGATAAAAGAAACTCTACCGAGGTTATCAACACTTGACCATTAAGAGCTTGTTTGAAGCAGCTTTCCCTATAACCAAAACCACATTCATCCGCCAACAACGTAAAGGCATCACCACCGTCTAAATAAACGCCATTAACCGCTTTAATACAATCCTTAACTTCCACTCCATAGGCACCTATATTTTGCACTGGTGCAGCCCCTACGTGACCAGGAATATAGGCTAGGTTTTCAATGCCATACCAATCTTGCGACAAGCAATACAGAACAAAGTCGTGCCAATTAAAACCAGCCTCCACTTTGACAGTAACCGATTGATCTGTTTCTTGAATTACCTTGCAATCTTGAGCGCAAAATTGAACAACCAAACCAGGTATGAACTCACTCATCACGACATTACTGCCACCTCCCAATACTTTCACGACAAGCTTATTTTTTTTAGCAAACGCCAAACATTCAAAGATATCTTTATCTGACGATACTTGTGCAAAGTATTCAGCGACCGCTGGGACGGCAAGAGTATTGAACTCAAGGAGAGAGTGCTGGGGGATTATATTCATTAGCGACACTCTACTTCCAAAAATCGATCACATGCATCAAACAGTAAATCTAACACCCTATCAAACGCCGCATCCCCATCGTAATAAGGATCCGGTACATCTACCTCACCTAGGGCGCCATAATCTTTCAGGAACAGTGCTAACGAAGCTGTGGCGTCACGAGGTCGTAACGCGTGTAAATGGGCTAAGTTGTCACTATCCATGGCAAATACAAAGTCATATTTATAAAAGTCATTCACCACCACCTGCTGGGCTTTTAATTTGCATAGGTCTATATCGCGCTTTAGCGCACACGCTTGGCTTCTTGGGTCTGGAGCCTTACCTATGTGATAAGCCGCTGTACCCTTGCTATCAGCCATTACATCCATGTTTTTTTGAGCGGCCAATAAATTCAAGACACCCTCAGCTGAGGGAGAGCGGCAAATATTACCCAAACAAACAAACAACACTTTCATAATTCACCCTCTATTCATTGCCACATTTTCGGCAATCATTTGCCACTTAACAAGCAAAACCGACCTTAACACGTGTAAATATTAGCCCTTTCGTTAACTGGCAAACAAAATGCTATGCACTAACCATAGAGATAAATCGGCAGGCAGAAATCTATGCTCATTAAACCCAAACTTGTAAAAAGCCAAAGCCCAGTACAAAAGCAATTGAACTCACAAAAACACAGCAAAGAAAATGCTGGTTTTATCATGGGCCTCAATAACCGCGTTGCAAAATTAGACGCTCGCATGGGTAAAATAGAAGCACACATCGTTAACCTTCATAATAGCAAGATAGGTTACCGCGAGCTGCTACTTACATTGGTTTTGGCTTTATTAATATTCACCAGTGTCATACTGGCTATTAGAGAGTTACTGCCAAACAATCAATACTCGAATATAGAGCAACGGCTTTTATCTTTGGTATCTAACGGATCGATCCCTGAAAAAAATTTAGCACTAAATTTATTGTCTAATTCAAAAAACACAGGTGAAGTTACCCATTGGACACGGACTCAATCGATTAGCCTGCCCAACACCCCCCCTAAATACCACTGGCCCCTGGAAAAACACACCAATACTTCCAAAATCCAATACAGCCAGCACAAACACGGAATACATATTTCAGCTAAATTAGGGGATCCGGTTGTCGCTATCGCTCAAGGAAAGGTGCTTTATAGTGGCCACGCCATAAATGGATATGGAAACCTTATTCTAATCCAACACGCCAATCAGGTGATCAGTGTATACGGCAATAACTATTCAAATTACGTTAATGAAGGGCAAACCGTTTCACAAGGGGAATTGATTGCTGCCGCAGGTGAAGCAGAAGGGAACTCAGCCAAATTGTATTTTGAAATACGCTTTCAAGGAAAAGCAGAGGACCCTTTTTTGTACTTTAACTAAGGGATACCTCCGTTGTGCGGGCCTGCATTTTATTTGGCGAGTTTTTCATCGACGCTTAAAACGCGAGCATTTTCAGCCATCATCACCGGTATTTCGTCTTCTACCTGGAAAGCAAGACCATCTAACTTACATACCAACTCTGACTTTTCTTTATCTAATCTCAAAGTACCCTTGCAGACAGGGCAAACCAATAATGAGAGTAATTTCTTATCCATTTTTCAGCTCCAAACACGCTTTTAATTTTTTTGTAAATTGCTCAACAAAGACCGAATGAAGTTGAGCCTGTATCTGTAAATACCACATATCTTCATGGGCAAAAGGCATTATTTTAACCGCATCTTTTTCAGTCATTAATACTTGGCCTGGTATTGCCTTAAAATCTCTCTCCTCATAAGCATAATGATCAGGAAAAGGTTTTAGCGGGCAATTTATCCCGATTAAGGACAGTGTGGTGGCAAATTTTTGAGGATTACCAATACCGGCAATGGCCACCGCATCTTTATGAATGGAAAGCTCAGTCAAAGATAATTTTTCGCCTGTTCTCACATTCACCCATGCCATAGGTTTAAAATCAAAATTATCAGTCTGGCCACTTTTACCGCTATACAATACAAAATCTACTGATTTCAAACGAGCAACAGGTTCTCTAAGCGGCCCTACCGGCAATAAACAACCATTTCCAATACCTCGTGTGCCATCCAATACACAAACCTCTATGTCTCTGGGCAAATCATAATGCTGCATGCCGTCATCACTCAGGATGACATCCACGTCCATTTTGCATATGAAATCTAACGCGTGTTTACGCTTAGGATCGATCACCACTGGCACATTCAAAGAATGAAACAACATAAAGGGCTCATCACCCACTAAGGCACTGCTATCGCTTGCAGTGATTAAATAAGGAAAAGAGGTTACCGTTGCGCCATAACCTCGACTAATGATTCCTGGGCGTAAACCCAGGCTTTGCAAATGAACCACTAAGGCTTGAACCAATGGCGTTTTACCCGTGCCGCCCACCGTAATATTACCGACCACCACCACAGGTTTAGATGTTTTTATTTTTTCGGATTCAATAAACTTCTGGCGCTTACTATTCACAACCAAACTTAGAAGCCACATAACAGGCCACAGAAGCCGTGTCCACTGAATGCCGCCATACCACGAGGCCATAAAAAAACGCTCTAACACCGGCCTATCCCTTTAATCACTAAACTGTAAGTCGTACAGTTTTTTATAAGATCCATTTACCTGCAACAGCTCTTTATGGCTTCCCTGTTCTACTATCTGCCCTTTATTCAGCACCAAAATCACATCCGCCTTTTCTATGGTACTGAGTCGATGCGCCACTACAAAACTGGTTCTGTTTTTCATCAATGCTTCCAAAGCCTGCTGAATGAAACGTTCAGACTCGGTATCTAAAGCACTAGTGGCTTCATCTAGAATTAAAATAGGCGCATCTTTCAATATGGCACGCGCGATGGCCAATCGTTGGCGCTGACCGCCGGATAACATGACGCCGTCATCCCCTATCACCGTATCGAAGCCTTGTGGCATTTGCTCAATAAATTCTAGTGCATGAGCTGATTTCACAGCGGCATACACTTCTTCTTTAGATTTATCACTTAACGATCCATAGGCAATATTATTATAAATTGTGTCGTTAAAGAGTGTGACATTTTGGCTAACCAGGGCAATTTGACGCCTTAATTGATCCAATTGATAGTACTTCAAATCATGGCCATCCAATAAAATTTGGCCATTTTCATATTCGTAAAAGCGCATCAACAAACTAATTAACGTAGATTTACCACTCCCTGACTGCCCTACCAAGGCAATACTTTGACCTGGCGCTACATTCAAATTGATATCATGCAAAACGGTGTCGGCAGTGCCTGGGTAGCTAAAATTTAAATCTGAAATTTTAAATTCACCTTGTGCACGACTTAACAACCCTTGGCCGGTATCTGCCTCACTAGGATGATCAATTACATCAAAAATACTTTTAGCCGCCACAACTCCCTGCTGAATTAACGCATTTATTGCCGCTAAAGTGCGCATGGGCTTAGCCAGCGTACTGGCAGCGGTAATAAATGCCATTAGATCACCAAAAGACATGTTTCCAGATACGCTAGGGTCCAGTGCCACAAACACTAAAAAGGCAATGGCACAGGCAACAATTAGCTGCAAAACCGGAACACTTATGGACTTTACACGGGCAAACTTAATGGTTTGAATACGATTAGCATTACTAACCTCGTTGAAACGTGTGCGTTCATACTGCTGACCTGAAAATACTTTTACCTCTTGATACGCATTAATGGACTCACTTGCCACCTGAGTAACACGGCCCATAGTGCCCTGCACTTGCTTGCCATATTTTTTAAAATACACACTGGCTTTACTAACAACCAACGCAATAAAGGGAGCCGCGGCAAAGAATATTAAGGTCAACTTCCAATTCATATAAAACATGTAAGACAGCAGAAAAACAACCGTTAGACCCTCACGCACCAAACTGGTAATCGCGTTGGTGATAGATCCGTATACTTGTTCAACGTCAAAGGTTATTTTGGAGATGATATGACCTTTGGAGCTTTTATCAAAAAATTCGTTAGGTAAAATCAAATAGTGATTAAATAAAGCCAAGCGTAATTGATGTACTACGGCCCGCCCTACACGCGCTAGAAAATAGTCGCCTAAAAAGCTGCCAAGCCCTCTTAATGCAAAAATACCCATTATAAATAAAACCAAATAAGTACGCGCATCTACGGTAGGATTTTCATAGGTCTTCTCAATTTCAGCCATCAATTGAGCAAGTAAAGGCGCGGTAGCGGCATAAAGGCAAAAACCCAAAAGGGCAATGCCATACAATCCCTTATGTTGAAATACATAAGAAAGCAGGCGTTTATAAAGCGCCCAATCAGTTACGGGTTTTTTACTCATTATTTATTGGCTTTCTTACTGGTAATACTTAATCGGGAAAAGCCCAATTGACCGGCTGCATCCATCGCTCGTACAACAGACTCATGGGGGGTTAAAGCATCCGCTGTAATCACAAATGGCAACTGATGATCACCCAACGACACTTTCTCTATGGCCTGCTTAAGGCTCAATATTTTATTGCTGATTAATGACTGGCCATTAATACTGTACTGGCCCGACTTATCAATCACCACCTCAACCACTTTATCAGGCGTTTCAGACACCTCACCACTGGCTTCCGGCAATTTAATCGCTAAATGTGTTTCTTTGGTAAATGTTGTGCTCACCATGAAGAAAATCAGCAATAAAAATACGATATCAATTAGGGGCGTGAGGTTGAGGTTAAGTTCTTCACTCTTTTGACGTTTAAACTTCACGTTTACTGCCCCTCAGGTGTCTCGGAAACTTCACGATCACCGTGCAGCACATCCACCAATTTAACGGCTTCCTGCTCCATCAATACGACAATCTCTTCGATACGGCGCTGAAATATACGGTGAAAAACCAAGGCAGGAATTGCAATCATCATTCCTGCTGCTGTCGTCACTAATGCTTCTGAGATGCCGCCGGCCAACACACCAGCATTGCCTGTTCCTAGGGTCATAATGGCATTAAATACCGAAATCATGCCCACAACCGTACCCAGCAATCCCATCAGCGGAGTTACCGCCGCAATGGTACCAAGGGTGCTTAAAAAGCGCTCCATTTCATGAATCGCCGTTGATGCAGCCTGTTCAATGGCCTCTTTGGTAATATCCCTGCCATGTTTAGAGTTACTTAAACCTGCCGCCAGAATAGCACCAAGGTGACTATCTTGTTTAAGCTGCTTTAATCGAGCACCGTCTAATTCATTATTTTTGATCCAAGACCATACTTGCGCCAATAAGTGTTTGGGCGCGACTTTTTCAGATTGCAACGTCCAAAAACGTTCAATACAAATTGCCACAGCAATAATAGAGGCCAAAATAAGCGGAATCATCATCCAACCGCCAGCAAAAACCAGTTCTTTCAC
>JAPYOO010000022.1 GCA_029938135.1 Bermanella sp.
TTTATCTAAAAAAGAGGATAACCCCGAGAGCATTATGCAGCGAGCGGACAAATGCTTATATGAGGCTAAAGAAAAAGGCCGGAATTGTGTGGTCATGGAATCATGATTGAATCTTTGTAAGTGAGTAAATATTTACCTATAAATGCTTTTCAAGAGCTTCAGGCTATTATATCGATTGATTAGTTATGAACTTAACAGAGCCCCAAGTTTTTAGTACAAATTAAAACTCACCCTGAAAGTAAGGTTTATTTATGCCCTTCATTTTTATTGATCAAGGTGCACCTGCCATTCGCCAATATCTTAAAGTTAAAGGCCCTGCAGTAAAGCGGTTAACTAAATCCACGTCTACTGACATTATAGATCCTAAAGAAAATCAAACACTTCCTAGTCCATACCAACAACATAGTGATACTAGCCATAGAGTACACACGGCTGAGGATATTATGAGCAGCCCTGCATACCAGCTAGATTTGTCTGCTGCAAGTATTGAAAAAGCCTGGAAACTGTTGCAAAAATTTAAAATTAAACACCTACCGCTCACTAAAGATAACAAACTGTTTGGCATTGTGAGTGAGCGCGACATTTTAAAAGTATACGCGCTAAAGGTGAGCGACAAAGAACACTGGTTTAAGACAAAGGTATTTGCGGCATCTGCTAGTATGGATATTCATCAATTATCCAGTGTCATGTTCACAGAAAATATTGGATCCTTGCCCATAGTGAATGATCAGCAAGCCGTTATTGGTATCGTGACAAGAACAGATATTTTAAAATTAAGTAGCCAGTACGGGCCTATGGAATTCTGGGCATAAACGGCTTTTACTCTTTAACGACTCAATTCAGAATGAATAAAAAGGTGGCAAGGTTATTAATTTACTAAAGTGCTTGGCTATCAAGCTAGCACCCTTGTTGATGGATGTTAACGCGTCAAAGAAATGTTAGGTCTTAGAAGGCAACATACGTTTAAGTACATCGTTTATATCAATGACCCAGTAAAACCCAGCCTATGGGCGGGAACTGTAACATGTCATCAATGCTGGGTGGCGTGGCTTTAACTTTATCAGTATAGCGGCCGTATATCTCAGCCATCTTGCCTGTTTTATGTATCTGTAATAAAACTAGGTTAAACTCATCTACAAACGATTTTTTAACGCGTTTTTTTACAAAAACCACATAATAAAGATTTTTAATATCCCTGCCAGCAAGGCGTATTTTGTCATGCAATCCCCATTTTTTAATGACATCAAAGCCAACGGTATCTGGGGCATAAACCACCGCTTTTTTTCCAAACCGACCGCCAGATAACATCTTAAAGGCCGACTCATAGTGGTTCATAATTTTTACCTTACTGCCGGATATCGATTGTGCAAAAGCCTCGACTTTCTTAGACATATTGGTGGGGCCATAGGTGACGATAGTGTAGTCCTCTAAATCGTTTCTACTTTGATAATGCAAAGGGCTATTTTGATGGGAAAACACACCGTAAAATACCTGGTGAATGGGTTTGCTATAATGCCAGTTGTTGGCACGTTGCACATTATGGCTCATGTTAAATGCCGCATCGGCTTTATGGGACTCTAAATTTGCGAACATGCGCTGTATGGGGTTAAAGGTAAACGTCACATCCTGGCCCATACGGCGGCACACTTCCTTAATAACCGCTGCTACAGGACCGTCCACTTCACCCCGCTCATTTAAGTACGCCACCGACGCGTAAGTGTCCACTACTAAGACTTCTCGTGCCAGTAATGGCGCTGTGTTTAGAGCCGTTATCACCACAAAGACCCAAATGAGAGGGCTAATATATTGTCTTGTGGAGCGCGGTAACCGTTTTTTGAGCATTATTTAACGTTAGTGCATTAATGCTCATCAATCAAAATGACCAATATCATGATTTAATCAACGTGGCAGGGGACTCTACCAAGCCCGTTACTATCTAAATCTTTACTGTACGTCTAATTCGCTGCGTTTTTGTGCCGGCATCTCTATTGTTAGTATCGTGTCTTTATCCAATATGTAGGTGTCATTTACGATGTCATTCAAATTCAAGATATACGCCGTTAATGCATAACTGTCATTGTCGCTTAAGCTCTTAGGGGCGTAATGGGGCATAGCACGACGTATATAATCAAAAATACTGGTGGCGTAGGGCCACAAGCTGCCCACTGAAATTAATAATACCGGATATTTTTCAATTCTTAATATTCGCAGTGGATCACTAAAGCTGAACCAACCATCAGTGCCTGCCAATCGAGCGGCAGGCCCTTCTATACCGTTTTCACCATGACACATCTGGCATTGATTTTTATAGAGTAGCTGGCCCTCTATTACGGAACCTTGTCCAACAGGTAGGTTTTTACCATCAGGAAAAATGGTGATATCAATATCGTGTATTTCACTTTTTAGTAAGGGTTGTGCCAAATTAATATCAAGGTCTTGACTGTGCGCGGGTAAAGAAACCGAACCTATAATGAATAAAACAACATAGGCTGTTGATATTGCCTTCAAGTGCTTTAAAAGATTACTTTGAAAATTATGCATTTCACCTTCAATCGCATTACACATAATAATTTTCAACCGTGCCTTGGCTGTTTACTGCCCACGCTTGAATGGCGTTAAAATGGTTAAACGAGTAGCTGGCGTATTGTTCACGCCATTGCCTGCGCGTAGGTTGTACGTGGCCAAGTTCATCGGTAGCGCGGCTTAAAATTACGCGCTCTTTACCGTCCCATTGCCAAGGTATGCTAAAGCGGGTTAAAGACTTTGATAACACAGGGCCGTGTAGCGTGGCAATGCTCCAGTTTTTACCTTCATCAATCGATACTTCTACCTGTTTAATTTTTCCATAACCGCTCCAAGCTAAGCCGCTTATTTCATAAAAGCCCTTTTGGGCGGGTAATTGCATTTTCCCCGACGGCTGGGTAATAACGGATTTAACATCCATATGAAACGAAAAACGTTTAATTTTACCGCTGGCTAAAATGTCGCTATACAGACCAGACTCGTCTTTTGTATAAGCGGGTTTATCAGTGACTTCTAAGCGATGCAGCCATTTAACGTTGGCGTTTCCCTCCCAACCCGGTATCAATAATCGCATGGGGTAACCTTGTTCTGGGCGCAGGCGTTCTCCATTTTGATAAAGCGCGATGAAGGCATCATCCAGTAATTTACTTAACGGAATACTGCGTGCGTGAGACCCACCATCGGCACCTTCGGCGATCACCCATTTTCCGGCCGTTTTAACGCCAGCTTCTTTTAGTAAGTACTTTAATGGCACGCCTGTGTATTGTGCACCCGACACTTGCCCGGTTAATGCTTGCACACTTAAATCTAGCGCGCTTAAAGACACCGCATTGCTTGCACTATTACCCGCACATTCTAAAAAATGTATGGGGCTTACCATGGGGTATCGCTGCAAGGTATTCATATCTATTTTTATAGGTTTATCAACCAAACCGTGAATTTTTAAAAAATGTTGTTCAGGGTCTATGTTAGGCACACCGTTATGGCTTACCGTGAAATGCAGTCCGTTTGGGGTGATGATGCTTGGCTGATTCTGAATGGGACTGTGCCACACCGAAAATAATTGAGTTTGTGCCGTGTCCTGCGCTTTAACACGCGTAATGTGTTTTTCGTAACGGGCGACACTGCCATATTCATTAACGGCTTGTCCCGGCGTTTTCATCCAGTCAGGGAATGATTCGCCAATGGCGTGTGCAGCTTGTGTGGGGGCCAGTGCGCTAATGGGCAGTGCAGCGCCGACAGCCATGCTTTTTAACAAAAAGCCGCGTCTAGTGGAAAGCTTAGTCGATGCATTGGCTGCGCTTAATGGTCTTTTCATAATAGTTCCTTTGCGCTGAGTATAGTTTATCTTTCAAACTTCGATGTGTATGTGTGCACATTTATGCATGTATGTGCTTAATAAAAATGCCACTGCTATTAGCGTGGCATCAATCGTTATTCAGTATTACAGAGGTTAACAACAACCCAATGCTAAACACTGTCGAATGGTATCGACCAGTTGCTGCGATTTTTGTAATGAGCCTTCCCCGTCAACCCGATAGAATACATGGCGACCTTCTTTGCTCGCTTTTAAAATACCGGCTTTTTCCATAATGGATAAATGGCGGGATATCACCGACCTGTCCTGGGGCATGTTTTCGGCGAGGGTTTTCACATCACTGGCACCTAGCAATATGAGCTGCTTCATAATTTGAATGCGAGCAGGTTCAGCCAGGGCTTTTACAAAGTCATTATCTATTTGGTTAAGGGCGGTATCCACCGCTTTGGATCTTTTTAATGCTGTAGTCATTCGTGCATATTAATGCACACATGCAGGGGCGTCAAGTCAAAACCATGTGACTAAAAGCAGTCTAATAGGTACGCAATTATAGGTGAGGCAGGGTGCTCTTAAACCTGTATGCTCTTAAGCAATGAACTAAAGAGACACAGCCTTTGTCAATATTCGAAATCATATTGCTTGTTATTACCGCACTTATTGGCTTTTCCATTGTTTACAGCACGTTGACCTTGGGCATTTCACCCATGCCCAGCTCAAAAAAAGCGCGCCAAGCTATGGTGCAATTGAGTGATGCGCTAGGTCATGAAGTAGGCATAGAAACCGATATAGGAGTCGGTCCACTTCTTGAGTTAGGCAGCGGTTGGGGAAGCCTACTCATTCCGTTGGCTAAAAAATATCCTCAGCGAGAAGTAGTGGGATTCGAGTTGTCCATCATGCCTTGGTTTATCACCCTAATACTTATTAAAGTGATGGGTTTAAAAAATATTAAAGTTTATCGCAAAAATTTTTTAAAGGCAGATCTTATGGGTGCCTCAGTAATATTCTGTTATTTGTTTCCCGGCGGAATGAAAGCACTTGCGGATAAATTTAATAGTGAAGATGCATGGCCAGAGTTTTTAATCAGCAATAACTTTTCATTGCCATCCGGCAAGCCAATTAAGGTAATTGAACTCGATGACGTATATAAATCACCTGTCTATTTATATACGTTTAAAGACTAGATGAATAATGAACTTGACCTTTTGCACGTTAATGGAGCAGATTCATTGATTTAACTAAAATGTCTAGGAAAGACCTACCCTCGCACAAAATGTGTGCGTTTCTACTTTAAATAACCATAAAATCTAACAGTATTGACACTAAATCATCCGGATGGGTAATCATGGGAATGTGTCCGCTATCGATGCTGCTGGTTTTAATGGTGTTTAATTTTTTTTGAATATTAACTTGTGACGCCAATGAGATAATCTGGTCACGTTGGGTGAATATATAGAATTTTTTTATGGCTGAAAATTTATCACTATCGTTTTCCACAATGCCGTCGGCGATGTAGGCCGGCTCACTCACTGAAAAATTTAGGATAGACTGACGCTGTGGAGGGTTATTGCTTGAAGAGAATGATTCAATGAACGCATCCTTATTCTTAATTATCATTAAGCCTGTGGCTTCATCATACGCGATGCCTTTATAATAATTACTTTCATCTTCAGGGCTTAATTTATCAAAGGGTTTTTCACCTTTTAATGGTGAAACCGATGCAAGATAAATAATGCGATCAACGTCAATAGTGGGGCATATAGATTGTGCATGGTTTACCACTGCACCGCCCTGGCTATGGGTAACAAAAACCACCTTTTTATTTAGTGGCTTAATGGCGTCGCATAAATATTTAGCCGAAGAATCTAACGTTATGTCTTTAGGGTTGATGTTGTCTTTACGGCCCGGAAGGTTAATAGCCATGCTTTGATAGCCTTTTTTCTTTAGACCTAATTCAACTTCTTGCCAAGACTGGGCTGTTAGGTGAGCACCATGTACAAATACGGTTATGGTATCGTTGGTGATAGATAAAGCCGGATTGCTAAACGATAGACCTGCGAAAATTAAAATGTAACAAGTAGTCACTTTTATACATAGATAAATACTGTGTATTGAGTTTTTCATTATGTTTCCTTTTTGTAAAATTCATTTAGTTTTTTGTTAGGAAGGAGTAGTAGAGTGGTTGCGAGAACACGTCATTTCAAAATAAAAAATGTTCAATAACGTTATTACCTTGTTGACTATTCGTACGAATCTTATATGGCTTTAACCCCTTTCCATATACTGATAAATCATTATTTGTTTTTGGTGATTTAAAAATTGCAATATTATTACGGTTATCAATTTTAAGTCAGAAATGCAGAGGGCGAATAGGGTGGGGTGAAAATGTAATGAGCCCTAGGGGGCAGTTGGTTTAAGCAATGTAAGTAATAGCGGATGGCTAATAAGAAAGTGCTGCTCGGGTCAGGGCTGTGTTTGTTCTAAGTACACATTGCTAACCCGATCAGCGCTTGTTAATTGTTGTTACGCGTTAATGATGGCCATGCAGCATGACCTTTAATTCCGCGGCCGATCTTGCACTAAACGAGCTTTGCACGCTGGCTTTAAAACAGTTAAGTACCCACGGATAGCTATTGCTTACGTAATAGCCATATTGGCCATCCACTGTCATGCCGTTGCATTCATCCAAGTCACCTAGGTCAGTCGTGTATTCATAGTCCCCTCTAAACTGCCCATCGTAATTATCGCTGGCAATATCACCGACACCGCCAGCAGGGGTAGTGTAGTTGCCTACAGATTGTCGGGCACCACTTTTAAGAGCATAGCTAGAGGTTACTTGGCGAATACCCATATTGCCGTCGCTGATGCAGCTGCCATAGATGGGAAAGCCATCGGCGGCAAAACCTATAACCGGTGACGCAAGCTCAGTGCTGTCACAGTTTTGCGCAAATAGGGCCACTGGATTGCCATGGTAATGATAGCTGCCGTCGGGCTGAACATGGGCATTATGAGTGTCTGTGCCAAAACCGTTTAAAGCCGACATGGGGTCATAACGCCATGGGTTTGCAATTTGATCCCCGCCACAGCCAATTTTCTCTGTGCCCAAGGGTTCAGTGCCCACGTCATAACAAGCGGCAGGTAAAATATCCAGTACCACGCCGTTTAAAAAAATGGCATTGGTGGTACCTAGGGCAAGCTCGGTCACACTGGCTGTTACAGTGGGGGTGGTGGGCATGGAATAACTTTTGGCCACCTCGCTGGTGTTCGTCGCAAAGTCGGAATTGCCATCGTTAAAGTTATGGTTAGGGATATTGTTGGAGGCAAAGGTACAGGTAGTATTGGCCACCGTGAGCTTGAAATCGCCCATGAACGTAACGCCTAATTTTACATCCGTTACCACAGACTCATACTCGCCTACGTAATCGGCACAACTACCGGATCGGTTTACCAATTCTGTACCGGTAATGTCGGTGGCATCACTGCTGCCCCCGGCATTAGATGTATTGTCGCTGCTACCACCGCAGGCGCTTAGTAACAGGGTTAATAGAGCCGTGCTGGGCAGCAATAGTGCTCGCTTGATTAACATACGCATCCTTACGTTTCACTTAAATAGATTTTAAGCGTAGCAGTGGACTTGGAATCCCCCCTAAAATATTAAAAAAAACCGAATTAACCTAAAAATATTCCATTTAGGGCGAAACAAAGCCTTATGCCTTAATTTGCAATTAAGTCATTCACAGCCTGTGCAAACACCGCCCCAGAATCTTCTTGCAAAAAATGCCCTCCAATAAGAGTTTTATGCGGCATGTCTTTACAGCCGGGAACACGCTTTAAAAATTTTTTATCCATGCCTCGCATTATGGGGTCACCGTTACTGAACAGTGTTAAAAAGGGTTTCTCCCATTTTTCTAATATTTTCCAAGCGTTTTTATTGGCAGCGTTGGCAGGGTCATTAGGTGTGGTTGGCACTAACCTTGGAAATGCGCGGGTGCCTGCTTTATATTTAGAGGAAGGGAAGGGTGCGTTGTAGGCTCTGCGTTCCTCTTTGCTGAATCCTTTGAACGTGCCAGATTCAACAATACGGGCGATGGGGAACCAAGGGCTGTATATGGCAAAATTTTGCCAAATTTTAAATGCTTTAGGAACGGGGCCTTCATCTCCGGTGGGTAACATACCGTTGCCGAGCACAATGGCGTTAAAGCGTGATTCGTTTTCAGCGGCTAAACGTAAACCAATCAACGAACCCCAGTCTTGGCATACCAGTGTGATATTTGTTAACGCAAGTTGGTCTATAAAACTCTGCATCCATCGCATGTGCGATTTGTACGAATAATCATTTATGTCAGTGAGTTTGTCGGATTTTCCAAAACCAATTAAATCTGGCGCGATCACTCGGTGCCCCGCTGCCACGCATACCGGAATCATGTGGCGGTAAAGGTACGACCAGCTTGGCTCGCCATGCATCATTAAAATAACACGACCATCTTTTGGGCCTTCATCTACATAATGCATGCGGATGCCATCTACCTCTAGGTAGTTAGCTGAAAAAGGATAGTTACTTAAGTTTTTAAATCGGTCTTCAGGGGTGCGAATGCTTTTCATATTATTATTGTCACTATTGTTATTTATTTCGATTGGTAAATTCGGTATACACTTAGTTACAGGCATGTTTTAAAGTTTGAGTTATCAAGCAGTCTTTTAAATATTAAACTTAAGTTTCGTAAGGATTTTTCTCTCGTAACATGCCAACAGCCAAAGCAAAGGACAGTAAAATAATGCTGTTAAATAAAACGGGGATGATCATATACGCATAGCCTAAATCGATAACGCCTTGGCCACCTATTATAGCACTGATAGCCGTGGCACCACCTGGTGGGTGCATGCACCGTAATTTATGCATCAACAACATGGCGAGCGTAATAGCTAAAGAGGTTGCCAACAAATCATTTGTTATAAAAAAATTACAGGTAACGCCCACAAAAGCTGACGCAAGGTGTCCGCCAACCAATGGCCAAGGTTGAGATGCCGGCGAGCGCGGCATGCCAAAAATCAGCATGGCCGATGCACCGGTGGAAGCTAGGATCATTGTGCTGCCTTCCATACTTAAAATAGAAAAGCTAAAAAAGGATGCGCTTAGGGTTGCAATGAATGCCCCAGTAATTGAAATGCTGACTTCAAAGCGGCTCATTTTTTCCATGTGACGATTCTTTTTATTATATGTTTAATCATCTTACAGTATTGAGTAAGGGCTTTTTTAACGTGTGCTTAAGGCCATGTTTTTATGGTTAGAGCCGTTTTATTGTTTGGCAAGTTTGACCTAATATCACCATGATAAATAAAAATATAGTGAGCTGAAAAAAAATCTAAATAAATTAAAAGCTGACTTTAATATAGCCTGTGTGGCCTCAATTGCACAGCTTGAAGGTGCAGTTAAACTTTACGCAAGTGCTGCTCTAATTTAATAAAGTGCTGTTGTGCTTGATCTTTAATGATGCCATTTACGATTCTGCGTAACCAAATAGAGCCTGGGTCCATGTCTTGGCGTTTATGCCAATAAGCATTAACAGGTTTTGGTGTGATAGATACAGGGGCTTCAGTTACCACCAGTTCATTATTGAAAATGGATTGCTCTATTGTGGTGGTGGGCACGATGCAAATTAAGTCACTTTCTTTAATGAGCTTGGGCACGGCGTAAAAGTGGTTTACGGTCATGGCCACATTACGCGTGAGATTGTGCTGTTTTAATGCCTCATCGGTGGGGCCAGTAGCATCACCCGAAAGAGATACTAACAAATGATCTGCTTGGGCAAAGGCGTGTAATGTGAGTTCGCTTTGTAGCAATGGGTGGTTTTTACGCATAAGCAGGCCATAACAAGGGGTATATAAAAATTCACTCATAATGAGGTCGCAGCCGTCATCTAAGCTGCCAATGACTAGGTCTACTTCGGCTTGATATAACAGGCGGCTGGCATTCTCAATGGTGTAAGGCACCGCATGCACCCGTATGTGAGGGGCGAGTTGTTCGATGATTTTACGCAACGGTGTCCAAACGGTGTCCACAATGGTGTCGGCTGCGGCAATGCGAAAGGTGCGTTGGCAGGTGGCTGGGTCAAATTCACCCATGTTAATGGCTTGAGATAAGTGGTCTAGAGGCTCTTTGATTTGTCGCCATAGGTTTTGCGCATATAAAGTAGGCGCTATGGTGCGGCCTTCCTTCAAAAATAGCTCATCACCCCATGCTTGGCGCATGCGTGCTAGGGCATTGGACACGGCAGGCTGCGTAAGGTCTAAGCGTCGCGCTGCTTGTGTAATTGAGCCTTCTGTCATGATCGCGTCAAATATGATCAATAAACTCATTTCTTGATGATGCATAACATGCCCCTTGACTACTTATTAGTCTATATTAAGTGTTATTCATGACTTTATAAAGCTTATTGACTCAAAATTAGACACAGTGTTCCAAAAAGCATCATTTATTATTATGTATAAGAGGTTAAAATATAACTATATCTATTTATTACATTAGGTGAAAGCCAAATGCATAGAATTCAAATGAGGACCACACCATGATATTTCAACAATTACTGACCAGTGCCATTTTAATTAGCCTGCTGAGTTTGTTGGTTGCCTGCGATAGTCAGCCACAAAGCCAGCATGCCCCACAAGCACCCGCGGTATCGGTGGCCACAGTGATCAGTGAGCGCATTACCGAGTGGGATGAATTCACTGGCCGCCTTGAAGCGCCACAAAGTGTGTCTTTACGCCCACGGATTTCGGGTTACGTGGAAAGCATTGCATTTAAAGAAGGCTCGCTGGTTAAGGCCGGTGATGTATTGTTTAAAATTGACGATGCGGTTTATAAAGCCGAAGTGAAACGCTTAACAGCAACATTGGCCGATGTTAGCAGTCAGCTTAAATTAGCCAAAAGCAGCTATAAACGCGCCAACGAATTAAGCAGTAATAAGGCTATTTCGCAGGAAGTATTTGATAGTCGTTCAGCTGAATTAGAACAAGCTCACGCGCGGTTACGCTCTACATCTGCCGCACTTGAAGTGGCTAAATTGAACCTTGGTTATACCCAGGTTAAAGCGCCTATTTCTGGTCGTGTATCACGTGCGTTAATTACCAAAGGCAACTTAGTGAAAGAGGCCGATACCCTATTAACCACCTTGGTTTCGGTAGGAAAAGTGTATGCCTATTTTGATGCAGACGAGCAAACCTACCTTAAATATATGAAGCTTGCTAAGGAAGGCACACGTCCTAGTTCTCGTGATGTTAAAAATCCAGTGTATTTAGCGCTGGCCAATGATCAGGGTTACCCCCATGAAGGTTATATGGATTTTGTAGACAATCAAATTAACCCCGCCACCGGTACCATTCGTGCCCGTGCGGTATTTGATAATGCTGGCGGTGACTTTATTCCGGGTATGTTTGCCCGTTTAAAATTAGTAGGCAGTGCCAGTTATCAAGGTATTTTAATTGACGATAAAGCCATTAATACTGACTTGAAAAACAAATACGTTTTATTAATGGATGCTGAAAACAAAGCGCAATATCGTGCGGTAACGATGGGTGAAAAACTAAACGGCTTACGCGTTATTAAGTCTGGTTTAAAAGCCGGTGATCAAATTATTGTTAATGGTTTACAGCGTGTGCAAGCAGGTGCAACCACCCAACCGGTTGTTGTTCCTATGGCGGCCGAGGGAGTATTAGATCGATTACACGCGATGCAACTGCGCATTGATAATACGTTAAGTCGGTTATCGTTTGCCGATGCACAAGTAAAAGCAGTTAACAAAGTAGTAGGCGGCTAATATGAATTTTGCTAACTTTTTTATTCAACGGCCTATTTATGCCGGTGTCTTGTCGTTATTAATTTTCATAGCGGGCGCACTGGCGGTGTGGGAATTGCCCATTACCGAATACCCGCAAGTTGTACCACCCACTGTTGTTGTGAGCGCGGCTTACCCTGGTGCCAACCCCAAAGTGATTGCCGACACGGTAGCCTCGCCATTAGAGCAGGCTATTAATGGTGTGGAGGGTATGATTTATATGTCATCACAGGCAACCAGTGATGGTGCTATGTCGTTAACCGTAACCTTTGCCATTGGCACCGACCCAGACGACGCGCAAACGCTGGTGCAAAACCGAGTGTCGCAAGTATTACCGCGCTTACCTCAAGAGGTACAACGTATTGGTGTAGTGACCAAAAAGTCGTCACCTAATTTGACTATGGTGGTGCATTTAACATCCCCCGATGACCGCTACGACATGTTGTACCTTTCTAACTACGCCAGCCTAAACGTAAAAGACGAGCTAGCCAAAGTAAACGGAGTAGGTGAAGCGTTAATATTTGGTGCTGGTGAATACAGCATGCGAGTGTGGTTAAACCCCGAAAAAGTCGCGGCGCTCAATTTAAACCCAGGTGATATTAGCGCCGCCATACGAGAGCAAAATCAACAAGCCGCCGCCGGTGTACTAGGCTCGCAACCAACTGGCTCTAGTGACTTTCAATTATTAATTAATGTAAAGGGCCGCCTAACCAGTGAAGAAGAATTTGGCGATGTCATTATTAAAGTAGGTGCAAACGGCGAAATTAGTCGCTTAAAAGATGTGGCGCGTATTGAACTGGGTGCCAGCTCATATTCATTGCGTTCACTATTAAATAATAAGCCTGCAGTGGCCATGGGTATTTTTCAAGCTCCGGGCTCTAACGCCATTCAGATTTCTGAAGACGTGCGCAGCACAATGGAAAAACTCAAAGTTGATTTCCCACAAGGTGTGGATTACAGCATCGTTTATGACCCTACTATATTTGTACGCGGCTCTATTGAGGCGGTGGTTAATACATTATTTGAAGCGTTGTTATTGGTTGTATTTGTCGTGGTGCTATTTTTACAAAATTGGCGCGCCTCTATTATTCCGTTAATCGCGGTACCGGTTTCTTTGGTGGGCACATTTGCAGTGATGCATTTATTGGGTTTTTCATTAAATGCATTGTCATTATTTGGTTTAGTACTGGCCATCGGGATAGTAGTGGATGATGCTATAGTGGTCGTAGAAAACGTAGAGCGGAACATAAGCGAAGGTTTAAAACCGGTTGCCGCTACACGCCAAGCCATGAAAGAAGTAACCGGTCCCATTATTGCCACCACACTAGTGTTGGCGGCGGTATTTATTCCAACGGCGTTTATGTCGGGTTTAACGGGGCAATTTTATAAACAGTTTGCGTTAACCATTACTATTTCTACCTTTATATCGGCGTTTAACTCATTAACCTTAAGCCCGGCCTTGTCGGCACTTTTATTAAAAAGTGAAGATGCACCCAAAGATCGTTTAACTCGTTTAATGGATCGTGTTTTTGGCAGCTGGTTATTTAATCCGTTTAATCGTTTGTTTAATCGTGCGGCCAAAGGCTATACCAATGGTATTCATAAGCTAATCCGCATGAGTGGTGTGGTATTGGTACTATATGTCGGATTAATGGCCATTACCTATAACCAGTTTTCAACCACCCCCACCGGTTATGTGCCGGGGCAAGATAAAATGTATTTAATCTCGTTTGCACAATTGCCCGATGCAGCGTCACTTGACCGTACTGAAAAAGTTATTCGGGAAATGTCGCGAATTGCATTGGATCATCCGGCAGTAGAAGCCGCAGTGGCGTTTCCTGGTTTAAGCATTAATGGTTTTACCAATAGCCCCAATAGCGGCATTGTATTTGTCACACTTAAACCGTTTGATCAACGTACCTCGCCGGAGCATTCTGCTGGTGCCATTGCGGGTCAGTTAAACGGGCAGTTTGGTAGTATTCAAGATGCGTTTATTGCGATCTTTCCGCCACCGCCGGTTTCGGGTTTAGGCACTATTGGTGGCTTCCGTTTGCAAATTGAAGACAAAGGTAATTATGGTTATGAAGCCTTGTACGCTGTGACCCAGCAAGTAATTCAAAAATCGTGGATGGACCCTAAGCTCACCGGTATATTTACCAGTTTTCAGGTGAACGTGCCGCAAGTAGAAGTAGACTTGGATCGCACCAAAGCCAAAAGCCAGGGTGTACGCGTGGATACCGCGTTTGAAACCATGCAGGCGTATTTAGGATCGGTGTATGTGAATGACTTTAACCAGTTTGGTCGCACCTATCAGGTGAAGGTACAGGCCGATGAAAGCTTCCGCCAGGAGCCGGAGCAGATTAACCAATTAAAAGTGCGAAACGCTAATGGACAAATGATCCCTATGGGCTCGTTCATGCAGGTATCTCGCTCAGCGGGCCCTGACAGGGTGATGCATTACAACGGCTTTACCACCGCAGAAGTTAATGCGGCGCCGGCTGCAGGTGTGAGTACGGGGGAAGCACGTGAGGCGATGGAGAAAATCCTTGCCCAAACGTTACCCGCCGGCATGACGTTTGAGTGGACAGAGTTAACCTACCAGCAAATTTTAGCGGGCAATGCGGCTATGTTTATTTTTCCGCTGGTGGTGTTATTAGTCTTTATGGTGCTGGCGGCTCAATACGAAAGCCTAACATTGCCAATGGCCATTATATTAATTGTGCCCATGACCTTATTGTCGGCATTAACTGGGGTGATCTTGTCGGGGGGGGATAATAATATCTTTACGCAAATCGGCTTCATTGTGCTGGTGGGGTTGGCGACCAAGAACGCCATACTGATAGTGGAGTTTGCCAAAGAGCTGCAAGATAAAGGCATGAGCGCACTAGACGCCATTAAAGAAGCAGGGCGCTTGCGTTTACGCCCCATATTAATGACCTCATTTGCGTTTATTATGGGTGTGGTACCCATGGTGCTCTCTACCGGTGCGGGTGCTGAGATGCGTCAAGCCATGGGTGTTGCAGTGTTTTCTGGCATGATTGGTGTGACCGTATTTGGTTTGATCTTAACGCCGGTGTTTTATCACCTGTTGCGAAAAAATCACAAAGAGAAAGTGGCTGAAGAGTAAGCTTGAAGCCTAGAATAAGTGTATAGACATAAAAACGGGGCCAGTGGCCCCGTTTTTATTGTCCACCCTTCTTGAAGCAATACCGAAAACTCAGTACTGATTCTAGTGCGCGTAATGTTAGGTGTGCTTGGTTTAAGTTGGATAAATACGCACACATTTTGTGAAACTATCAATACTGAGTGTTTGTTCTAAACCTGTTACGTAATAATAGACATTAACTCCATGGTTAGAATAATCCTTGAATGTCAATTAACAGGCAAATTTAAATATTTATCGACTAATTTTTCATATTCACGATTTTTTACCTCTGCGATTTTATTCCAAAACGTAATAGTAAAATTCTTATTTTGTTCATGGAAGGATCGGCTGAAAATAAAAAAATAATCTTTTGTTCTTACAGCGGGATAAAGCTTTTCAATTTTGTCTTTGTGGCTGTTCCAATACTTCTGAAAAGGATATTCTTGCGCCACGACCACGGGTACCCGCTGATTGAGTAATATCTGTAAACTCTCTATCGGGCTTTTCACCTCTTTAATGTTTAAACCCATTTTTTTAAGTTGGCTGATGACGGAAAAACCAAGATTAACTCCCACATTGTCGGCACCCGTTAGCTTGTTATCTAGCCAGTTTGCAGGGTTGTCTTTCAGTTTGTAAAAGAAATAGCTAATAGTATCCATTTTTAGACGAGTATCTGGCTTGCCTTGCACCATTGGGTAAACGCTAACTCGCGCTCGCTCAGATTTATAAGAAAAAAGAAAGCCACCGTCTACTTTGTCACCCTGAATAGAGGCCAGTACTCTTTTACCGGGAAAACGCTTTAAATCTAATTGAATGTTGAGTTCTTTGCAGGCCATCTGAATGATTTCAACCGAAATACCAGGGTCTTTAGGGATGGAGGTTGAACGCTTAAGAAAATAGGGGAAAGACTCCACATCGGAATAGGCTATCTTTAGGCTGACAGGGGCAGCCAAAGTAAAAGGAATTATAAGCAGGCTAATGAGTGTGCCTAGTAATGAATTTTTAATATAAGGCAGGCTAGCATGCTTTTTTGCTACTAGCGCAGGAATGTTCATAACAAAAAGTCCTATACACTGGGCTATAACGATTAGGCTTATTCAGTGTAGTTCATTAATTCCTCATCCGATATTTGGACTTGATCCTTATGGTTTTAGACCTCCTGTAATAAGATTAAGAGGTAAAAGCAAACTTTGTTAAAGTTTGTAGGGACTAAGCTTATGTCGTGGCATAAATAAATAGGGGGTATTAAAATGATGGCACCTAAGCAGCCCTTAATCTTTGGGTAATATAAGTGATTCGGCCCAGGTGCTGTTTGGAAATTCATTTAATGACTTTACATACCCAGATAAAAATTCTAAAAACACACTGACCTTAGCGGGCATATAGGCACGTTCTAAATACAAAGCATATACACCAAAGTTGTCGGGCCGATAGGCTTTAAATAGGGGTTGAATTTTATTTTTTTGTAACCAGTTTTTAGCCACAAAATGAGGCATTTGCGCAATGCCTAAACCGTCGCTGCATAGTTCGGCCAGCGCTTCACCATCATCAACCACAAAAGATCTATCCGGATCAGATTCCTGCACTTTACCTTTCACAATATGAAGGGTAGGCATTATTAACCCCGACTGTTTAAAACGAAAGCGTATCCATTTATGTTTACAGAATTCTGTCTCGTTACGCGGGTAGCCGTGTTGCTTTATGTATTTGGGTGACGCACACATTAAAAAATCCATAGGGCTTAATTTTTTAGCAATTAAACGATTATCTTCAAGTGTGCCACTTCTAATGGCCACATCAATTCTGTGTTTAATAATATCAACATAGGCATCGTCGTATAACACTTCAATATTAATGTCGGGGTATTTAAGGTGAAACGTTTTTAACATGGGCCTAATATATAGCCGTCCGTAAGAGATGGGCACACTGATACGCAAGGTGCCCTCAGGATTATCTTTTTCATTTCGAAGTTGCGACTCACACAGGGTAAGCGTGTCTAAGGTTTCACGGCTTACCTTTAAATAACGCGTCCCCGCATCGGTGAGTCGTAATTGACGAGTAGAGCGTTGCAATAAGCTAAACCCCAATTCTACTTCTAGGCGACTAATGGCCTTACTAACAGTAGACGGGTCGGTTTCATGTTGTTTGGCCGCTTTAGAGAAGCTACCAAGGTCACAAGTGGCAATGAAAAACTGAAGCGTACGTATTTTATCTATTTTCATGAAAAGTTAGACGTCACTTGGTGAATATAATTCACTAATGATAGTTGTTTCATGGGCTTTATTCAGTAATTAATTTTAATACAATACCCTAAACCTCTTAAAGGAAAACACCATGAAAACGTTTATTTCACTTATTATAACAGTGGGCCTAATGCTTAGTCAGGCTGCTATGGCCGCTAATCCTACCATTGGAATACTGGTATTTGATGGCGTATTAACGTCAGATGTCACGGCGCCACTGGAAGTATTTGGTGTAGCGTCCCGTAAAACCTGGTTCAGTGACTACCGTGTTATTACTATTTCAGTTAATGATCAAAGTCATATCACCACTGAAGAAGGGTTGGGGTTAAAGGCAGATACCTGGATAGGTGCACATCCAGATGTGGATGTATTGTTGGTGCCGTCCAGTTACACTATGGAGCCGTTACTTGAAAATACTGACTTAATTCGTTTTATAAAAACCACCGGTGCAAAGGCACAGTGGATGGCCAGTAATTGCTCGGGCGCATTTTTATTGGCCAAAGCCGGCTTGTTAGACGGTAAAAAAGCCACTACATGGGCGGGTGGTGAGCCCGACTTAAAATCGCAGTTTAGTAAGGTGGACGTGCAGTTTGATACTAATGTGGTGGTTGACGGCAACATTATTACATCTAACGGCAGCCTAGTGAGTTACCAAGCCGCGTTGGTTTTATTATCTAAAATAGCCTCACCCAGTAAGGCGCAAGAAGTGTCTGAAGCTATTCAGTATCAACGATTCTCGCAGGCCGCTTTTTAAAGCTAATAACCTTAAAAGCCAATATGAATGTGTATTGGCTTTTTTGTGTGTGGCTTAAGTGCCACACATTGTTTATGTTTATGGATATTACCCTTCGTTAAAGAGCGCACTGTTGCGAATAGCGGATCCTATTTCCTTAGATAACTCAGGGTCCTTAACCGCGCGGGCTAGGGTCACTCCGCCGACTAATATCGCAAGTTTCTGCCATGTCTCATCATTGATGGCCTCGCCATTATTAAGTGCTTGCGGATTATTGCCTTCAGCAAGACTGGCTATTTTTAGTAGTTCGCTTTGATACGTTGCTTTTAAGTCATCATCACAGCGTGCAACTTCTGAGGTTAAACTTTGCAGGCCGCAGCTGTATTGTGCATCGCAGGTTCTACGGTCATTCACGTACAAATCAGCAAACGCTTGCCACCAGCCTTCGCCGTACTCGGCTTCTAGACCCGTAATACCAACCTGGACTTCTTTTAACCCCTCGACTACTGCCGATTCAAAGGCTGCTTTTTTCGACTTAAAGTGTTTATAAAAGGCCCCTGACGTTACGCCAGCTTCCTTCGCTAAACCATCAACACCGATACCACTGAAGCCATTTTTCTTGAAACTTCGTCCCGCAGCATCAACAATTTTAGCGTGAGTCTGTTTCTTTTGATCTGGTTTGTACCTCATGAAAACCTCAATATTTTCAATGGCTTAGCTAGCTTATTAACTAAGGTTAGGCTCATTCTTGAGCGTTTATGACGTCATCATATCATAAAATAACGATCGTTACCCTTGACAGGATAGTAGGCGTTATCTTATTGTGGATAACGATCGCTATCTAATAGTATTTATTAAACGCTCTTTGAGCCAACCCAGAGGATTACCCCATGCCATTACGACTAACACTTAGCGCCGGCGTTTTACCAACAGGCAGCGAAGCACAAGCTGTTAAAGAACTCACCAACGCCATGCTGAAAACCCACGGTTTATTAGGCAATGCCGTCATGACCCCCAACATCACAGCTACCGTGCAAGTATTGCCTGAATCTCAAACCTTTTTTGGCGGCGAACCTGCTAAAGGGGCTTGGGTAGAATGGCGTACCCCGTCGTTTGCGTTTAGCGATCACAGTGTGCGCCAAGCTTATTTTAAAGAAGCCACCGATATCATCGAACGTTTGTCGGGTAATACTCAGCCGCGTGAACACATTCACATCAATGTGGTGCATGCCGTAGATGGTGCGTGGAATTTTAATGGCGCAGCCGCCACCAACGAAGAAATTATTGCTGCTTTTTCATAATTTAATGACACCCGCAGGCGCGCAATTTTAAGCGCCTGCTTATTAATACCAATGACCAGGAAGTATCCATGAAAAATTTATTGATAGTGCCAGCACTTCTTTTCAGTGCATTAAGCGCCAATGCGGCTCAACAATGTATTGATATAGGCGGTATGGGATTAGCCGAATCCATAGATGAAATCCATTTAGTGGCAGCACTCAGTGGCACTATGACCGGTGCACACGCTTTGGTGAAAGGGCAAACTAAAACAGACACGGGTTTAATCTTGGATATGGCCCATCACTTCATTAGTGATACCAATGGTGTACTGAAAACTCAAGATGTTGCCACGCTAACTGAAGTACCCCATAAGCCTGGTGCTTACATGTTAGAAATTAATTATTCGGTCAAAGATTCAAGCGGCACTTTTGAAGGTTACCGTGGTGATTTTCATAGTTACGGTTTGATTAAACTTGATAAAGGCCAGGTTATTTTGCGCTACAAGGGCGAAGTGTGTAAGGGCTAACATTAAGCAGACCATTTTTTATTCGTAAATCATTAAATAACGCCCATTATTTGTTAACTTGAGGAAGTACCCATGAATAAACATGTCCTTATTACCGGCGCTAATCGTGGTATAGGTTTAGCACTTGTTGAGAAACACCAAGCATTAGGCGATGTGGTGTACGCCGTATGCCGCAAAGCCAGTGCAGCACTTTTAGCCTTTAAAAACGTACACGTAATTGAAAACATAAATGTGAGTAATGATCAGGATTTAGAGAGGCTAAAAATAACGTTAGCCAGCACTAAGCTTGATATTGTCATTAATAATGCCGGTATTATGAGCGAAGAAGTATTAGGGGGTATTGATTTTTCTGCGGTTATTAAACAATTTACAGTGAATGCAATAGGCCCTTTAAAAACAACTCAAGCGCTTTTAGGGAACTTAAAAAGCGGCAGCAAAGTGGCTATTATAACCAGTCGCATGGGCTCTATTGGCGACAATGGTTCTGGCGGATGGTACGGCTATAGAATGTCAAAAAGTGCGGTCAATAGTGCGGCGGTTTCATTGGCACAAGATTTAAAACCTAAAGGCATCAGTGTGGTATTGCTGCACCCAGGATTTGTTCAAACAGACCTTGTGGATCAGCAAGGGGATATTAGTGCATCTGTCGCGGCTAATAATTTAATTCTACGCATTAATGAGCTAGTCTTGGAAAATACGGGGCAGTTAGTGCACGCCAACGGTGAAACACTGCCTTGGTAACAAACGGGCTAAATATAAATTTATGAGACTTTGAAATTGAGTCTAGGGTCGCTATTTAATAAACTGGATGTGCGGCTTGATACTAATATTGCCACTGGACAGTAAACTCCATAGTGCTTAATTATCATCATAACTATTAGTATATTGGATAGTGAGCTGAACAGAGTGCAGATTGTTGTTTTACGCCATTAAGGAAACGTATTGCTGTTACAACTTCCAGTTGAATTCACGAAACTATAACAAAGGGGCCAAATTAACTAGCCCCTTAAAAAATCGGTTATATAAGAATACAATCAACGAATGACGGGCTCTTTTTTATCGATCATTTACTGCGTGCTTACACCTTGCTGGTCAAGCATATCAATAAAAGTTTGTGGTTCTGGGCGCACACGGTAGTTGTCAGTTAAATCTGCAAAAATTACTTTACCGTTTTCATCGGTTAAAATAGCAGTGGGCATTACCGTATCGCTGCCGTAACCCATTATGCCAGCGGGTGTGCCATTTTCGTGTACTAGACCCAGTTGTTTAGCTGCCTGTAGGTCTTTGTCTACCATGAAGGCCATGGGGGCATCAAACTGCTTTGCTAGGCTTTGTGATTGTTTTTCACTTTGTGGGCTGATTAAAAAAACCTTTACACCGCGCTTATCTAATTCTTGATAGCTGGCGGCAATTTCTTTAATTTGGGCCATACACAATGGGCACCAATTTCCTCTAAAAAACAGTAATAACGAAGGCTGCTTACGTAATTCACTAGAGGGCACAGCTTGGCCGTTAAAATCTTTTTCAGAAGAAAACAAGGTGAAATCGGGTAACGTATCGCCCACCTTAATATTGGCGGCGCTGCGATTAATTCGGCTATACCAAAAAACATACAACACACTACCCAATACACCAAAAGTAGCGGCGTACATTACAGGAACAAAGCCAGCGGTAGGCAGTACTAACGCTAATGTTAATCCTATAAAACCTGAAGCAATAAGAAACGGTAAGTTGGCCGATGTTCTAGGGGTGTTTTTAGCAAACAAGCGTGCAAAAAATAGGGCTGGCGTGAGTACGGCCACCAATGCTCCTAACCAGGCGCTGTTAATTCCGCTTGAAAATATTTGTCCCCCCACATGAAGGCTGGCAATCATTGCCCCCATGGAATACATCGTAATAAATATGGCTTTAATTTTATTCATAATGAGCTCTTATTTTATTTGTCCTAATTTTATTGATTTCGTTTTTCTTTCTTTAAATTTTACTGTGGCTGATGAGTGTTAATGGTTAATACAGATAATGCGGTATCGACCACATCGCTCAGTTCCTTGAGTGGGGTACCATGGCGTACCGATACCATAAGACCTTTTTTTACATTCATAAAAAATAGCGCCAGTGCCGCGGGATTTTGGTGCGGGCTAAGTGTTCCATTTTTTTGCGCACTTTTAAAAAATGCAGTAAGAGAGTGCTCGGCCAATTTTAAATAACCGAGGGCACGGGCAACTAAAGCGGGCTCGGTATCGGCTAGTTCCACAACAGTATTCACCAGCAAGCAGCCTACACCTGTGGTATGAAGAGAGGTATCGATGTAATAAGACTGAAAAAACAAACGTAAAAAGGCGCTGGGTTCCACCGCTTTTAGTTCATTATCTTGAGCCATGTTGAGATACAAGTTAGCCGACTGTTGGGCTATTTTTTCTAGCACCATTAAATACAAAGCCTCTTTATTACCAAAGCCGTTATAGAGGCTAGAGCGGCTAAGATGTGTAACGGCCAGCATTTGCTCTATTGAGGTGGCGCGGTAGCCCTGTGTTTTAAACAGTTCACTCACGGCTTCTATTACTTGCTCTTGTTTGTATTTTTGCGGCCGCGCCATGAAGTGTCATACCTAATAAGTTTATGTTTGCCATGCTAAATTAGTGAGTTTTGGAATGCAAAGTCCAAAACCTGGTTGATTGGCGTTAATCTTGATATTGAATGACTATTCAACCCATTTTGTTGTTAACCCTTCATATTTGAACTCGCCGTGGTGAAGGGTTTTCACCGCTAGTGTCCAATTCCCTATAGTTGGCGCGTTATTAGTATGTCAGAGTGCAAAACGTGCTGATAAAACTTTACTTAGCAAGGAGCTAAACCATGAGCAATAAAACCTTTATGTGCATATTACGCAGTGAAACGGGCGGTTGTGAGCAACCAACACCTTCTGAAATGGAGGTTATGTATGCCCAGTATCAGGCATGGCAGGATAAATTCAGTGACAATATTCTGGATATGGGCAACAAACTAGGCGACAGCGGTAGCGTGATTAGGCAAGACAGCGTGAGTGATGGGCCATTTATAGAGTTAAAAGAGGTGGTAGGTGGCTACATGACTCTTACAGCTGCAAACTTAGATGAAGCGATAGTGGTGATTAAAGCCAGCCCAATGGTGAGCAATGCTGGAGTGAGCGTTGAAATCAGGGAAATCAGCACGCCTTGACTCAAGACGGTACGTTAGAGCATGTTTTTCGCCACGAGTACGGGGGGCTAGTGGCGTCGTTATTGGCCCGTGTGGGAACCCAGCATGTAGATGCTGTTGAAGATGCAGTGCAGTACTCACTCATGCAGGCACTTAATTTTTGGCCTAAAACGAAGCCGCCAGAAAACCCGTCGGCCTGGTTATATAAGGTGGCCTTACGTAAACTAATATCAACATTTCGCACTACTCAACGCAGAAATGAATTACTAATACTGCAATCTGAATTGACCGCTGATACCAACGATGAACCTATTGATATTCCATTATCAAAAGAGATGAGCGATTCCATGTTACGCATGTTATTTGCCGCTTGCCACCCAGACATTCCAGTAGAATCACAATTGGTATTCACTCTAAAAAGTTTATGTGGATTTAGTGTGAAAGAGATTGCTCTGCGGCTTTTTATTAGTGAAGAAAACGTTTACAAGCGTTTTAGCCGTGCAAGAAAGAACTTAAAGACCCAGAACAATGTTTTGGCGACACTGACACATAGTGAAATGAAAACCCGTTTACCCATAGTGCATGCAGTGGTGTACGTACTGTTTACCGAAGGGTACTTGTCTTCACACTCAGAAATAGCGATACGCCAAGATTTATGTGAAGAGGCTATTCGTCTAGCGAATTTTTTGTCGCAAAGCGCTATTGGCAATACGCCCGACACGGATGCGTTACTGGCCCTTTTATATTTTAATTTGTCACGAATGAATGCCCGCCAAGATGACTCTGGCGCACTGTTATTGCTAGAACAGCAAGACCGTAGTTTATGGAGTCAGACGCATATGTTAACTGCCATGGCTTATTTACAGCAGTCAGCTCAAGGCGAACAAATATCTCGCTACCACGTAGAAGCGAATATCGCGGCACTTCATTGTATGGCACCATCATTTAATGATACACCTTGGCAAAAAATTGCTGAATCGTATGTATTGTTAGAGCGTATATCACCGTCACCCTTGCACTGTTTAAATCGTGCGGTAGCGCTGGCGCAATGGCAGGGCCCGCAAGCGGGTTTGGATGTATTGCAATCTATGGATTTACCTACATGGCTTCACCGTTCGTACTATTGGCATGCAGTGCAAGCCGACTTATTATATCAAAATGGTGACAGTGAATATGCAAGACTCAGTGCAGAGCAAGCCTTAGAAGCCGCCCCCACAGAAAATATTAAAGCGTTACTAAAAATACGTTTTGAAAAGTGGCAGTGAAGCATTGAACTAGGGTTAATAATTTAATATGTAGTCGTTTACAAATTCTTTGTAGGGGGGAGCTACCAGTAGTGGTTTTTATATTTCAGAAAAGAGGCCTGAGAAACGGCGGCTTTAGAAGCCATGAAGTAATTTTTTAATCTCAGCAAGCGGCAATGGAATGACCCGACCGCTCCTATAGTTATGTGTTTTCTTTAAAAAAATTAAGCGAAACGACCTGGTAGTCAAACACAGCCTTAATTGGTTTGAGTTTAAGCATGACATCATTCTTTTGTGGGCGCCCAGACCGGTTACCGTTTCTATAATGATACCCGTCTTGGTAATAGGGGGCGGCATTATTCAATGTTGAAAAAAACCAATTCTATTGTTTTTAAATCATTAATGCTTTCAATGCTCTTCAATGGAAAGTCTGATCGAACTAAAATGGCGAGGCTGTTTAGAAAATAAGGCTCTTTTGAAAAATAGCATAAAGGATATTGACCCTTCCATTAGGGATACCAATACTCTGGCTAAGGGAGTTCCTTGAGCACCTCGGACGATGGAGTGACTTAGTTTAGGCGATATATAGCGATTTAAGTAGTCTAGGGCTGAGCTTGTTGTTTTTGATAATAATATGGAACCAGGTATCCGGATCATAAAACCGTCAAAAAGCATGCTTCTGTAAAAATAGGGGTTAAATCTTAAATCGACATTAGTTTTACCTATAACTGTTACTTAATATAGATAAGGGAAGCTTATACTTTAAACCTTTCACTAGCTGTACATTCGTACCTATATTCTCTCTGGTTATTGAAGAGCCTCTTAGTTAACATGCCTGCCTTTCAGCTAGCGCTAATTTATTAGTTTAGCTAAGCCTTACGTATTATCGCCCACAGCAGGAAGTGACATGTTTAACGTTAAGAAAATAATTTTAAGTTTGGTTGTGGCATTGAATTGCCTATACGCAAGTGTGGCTCTGGCCGATTCATCTTGTTTAGCTGAATTCAATAATAACGAACAACAAAATCTGTTGGATTTAACCGACACAAACACTATCACTGATATTTGGGATGTGCAGTATCGAATGGCGCAGCTGTCGGTTATTTTGGGCGAAAAAGCCGATGCCCGTGGCACGTTCCCTGTCGTGTACTCGGCAATGACCGACGAGGCAGCCCGCACAGTTTCCCAAGGCTATTATCAAGATAATGAATTGGCTGGTAGGTTATTAATTGAATTCGCCAGTCGTTATCTTGCCAATTACCATGCTTATTTATCCTCTGAGAAAATGGATTATCATTGGGTGCAGTATTTTAAATTAGCTGAAGATTGCTCTAGGCCGTCTTTGCGTGTAGCCGCTTCCGGTATTAATAGTCATATTACAATCGATCTGGCCGAAGCGGTGGCCGCCATTGATGCTCCCAAATCTTTTAAAGACGATTTTGATTTGTTTGGTTCGGTGTTATTGGCCAAGGCCGATGAAATTAATGAAAAGCTGTTAACGTATTACAATATAGATGCCAGTGACTTTTTCTCAGGCTTTTTTCTAGGTGCCTGGGTAGACAGCTTTACAAGAGAAGGCGCCAGTACCGATTTGGCGTTTACCGTGATTCGCAGCCAAGCTTGGTTAAATGGCCGACTATTGCAACGCCCTTTATTTTACTTTGAAACCAAGGCGGTTATGAGTCTTTCATTTTATAATCGTGAGTTACTGCTTTTAAACTTACAAAATGTTGGTTTATTAAACGCCGCCCCATAATTAATAGATAGCAGGTTTTGGGGGGGGGGTGGTTGTAATCCCTCCCAGTTATATTCGTAATACGTCACTAGAAGCAATAGCAACTAAAATGAATGAGTAATCAACGTCTAAGCACACCGTAAATCAACACATTTAACCGCTATATTCTAAATCTGTTTGTTTTTGATAAAACATATACAGGTAATCTGAATTTTATGCGATTTATAAAATAAGATAAAATTGACTGTTAATGTTGTTGGGCAGAATTAATAAAACCAGATAGTGGTGTGTGCATAAAAACCGCTTCACAGGAAAGGCTGCATCAGTGATATTGGTGTTTTAAGCCATAGCAAAAATACTCCCCATATCCTAGTATTTAAAATTGTGTAAATAAGTGCCTATAAAGGCTCTAACTAGGTGCCACATGATTGATTTTTCAAAAAATCTATTGCCGCTGGATAATCCGTCCGCCAGTCAGCGAAATATTAAAGTAGAAACCGCTCCGCTAGGTAAGCAACATGGTCAAATCCGCGCGGTGTTAACCGACTCAAGAGTTGATTTTGAAGACCCTGAGTTACAGCATGTTGTGCATTGCATGGTGATTAAACTAACGGTGCATTTAGAAAAACGCATTATTACAGACGCGCAATTTGCCACCCCCAGAATGGCGGTGAGTAATGTGTGTAATAAATTGCCACGGGGTGCCGATGATTTAGTGGGTTTGGCGTTGGGACAGGGTTTTAGTGCCAAAATTAAAGAGTTGTATGAGGGCACCAATTCCTGTTTCCACCTTTATACGCTGTTGCAAGCCATCGTGCCTTACCTGCCACAAGTGTATTCTTGGAATAAGGACTTTCGTTTTTTTGATGAAAGTTTACCTACCCAAGATATTCCCATTGCCATGCGTACAATGGCCAAATACGCGCGTAATTCTTGCCACGCTTGGAAGGCGAAAACTGGTGCTATTAATGTGGAATTTAAAGCAGATAATTTCACACCCATTTTAAAGCGTATTGCCCCGAGAGCCGCTGAACGCTGGCGTGCACATCAAAAAAGCAACCCAGCCAATTCAATGGATATTATTGTTAAAGATCGTTAATTTAGGTGTGCTTGGGGGATCGTGATGCTCCTCCATGATTCCCCTCTAAAGCCCGCTCAATAGCCATTTAGGCGATGTCAAATCCTACTTCTACGGATCAACGCGTTCCCCGTTTTACTACCGTCACTTTTATAGGGCTAAACCGCTACAGTGGTAACACGGTTTATGGCCCGTCACGACTCAAATATTGCGATACAGGTTTTTTTACTTATATTTCACTTTTATGTCATATGTGTGTCAACCAATTGAAACGCGGCTCGTTAAGATATGAAGGGAATTCGGCCAGCAGCCGGTTTAACTCAGGATGAGTCTTAAAACATGGGTGACTACAGCTATAGATAGATGCCCATAGTTGCACTGAAAATCTTGACGTTAGGAATGCTATGATCCGTTTTTTATTATTTATTACCTTATTATATGGGTCGAATTCCCATGGTGTTAGAGCCATATCCACCGCGCTTGAAGCCACGTCTTTAAAGCTGGTGTACAGCGATATTAGCCAATCAGGCACCGTAAAACTGTTTGGTTGCAGTCAGTGTAAGTCGTCCGTTTATTCTTTTCCCCGCCCGCCGATCATTATTAAAGAAGGTAATACCGTGCCCTTTAGTTTTTTTGTTAAAAATTATTGGAAGGCGAAATACCCAACTATTTTTCTGGATATGAATACCTCACACGTTTTACAAATAATATATTAAGGGGTGATCATGCCTATAAAAATAATACTGATTGGTTTTATTTTTCTTTCCAATATAAGTGTCGCTTTTGATACCGAAATATACGGCACCGCTGAAATAGATGAAGGAAACCAGGTGAATTCAAATGTACTGTTTATTATGGATACTTCAGGTTCCATGAGCGGTGAAGTAGCCATTACCCAAAATTCCTTTACAAACAGCCAGACTTATATCGGCTCTTACATTTCCGCTGATATTTATAATAGCCTTAACGACGATAGCCAAGATGGTCATGACGCCGCCGCATTCACCGATACTGAATCTTATGAATGTAGTGATGTAATCAGTGAGCTTAATGCCAACGGTCGGGTATTGGGGGAATTCTATCAAAAACGTAATGGTTGGAAAAATTTGCAAGACGGATCAAATAATCCAATTAGGTGTGATAGCGGTAGAAGTTACTGGCTATATACCGGTAATTATTTAAATTGGTATCACGACTCATCTAATGTCACCACCAGTACTCGTATGGAGGTGGTGGTGGATGTAGTGAAAGATTTAACCCTGTCATTAAGTAATATTAATTTGGGGCTTATGCGTTTCGACCAGATTTCAAATGGCGGCATGGTGGATGTTGCTGTGGCCGATATCGCAACCAGTGGTGCACAGATTCGCACAAAATTGGATGAATATTACCCACAAGGAGGCACCCCCTTAGAAGAAACATTGTATGAAGCCAGTTTGTATTACCGCGGGGAGACTATGCAATACGGTAATTTTTCTTTTCCAAATAGCAGCGTCACATCAGCAAGAGAATCTTCTGGTAGTAGTCAGTATAAAAGCCCTGTGAGTGCCACCTGTCAAAAAAATCACATCATATTGTTAACCGATGGTGAGCCTACCAGTGACTCGGGTGCCAACAGTAAAATTAGAACCCTAATCAGCGGTGCTTCTTTACCTGCGGGGTTAAGTGAATCCTGTTCCGGTAACGGCGACTGTATGGATGAGTTGGCCTATTGGTTAAATAATAGTGATCAAAGTGATGACTTTGTTGGTGATCAATCCGTTACCACTTATACCATTGGTGGTTTTGAGTTAGAGGATGGCGTGGAGTTGTTAAAAAATACGGCCAGCTGGGGTGGTGGTGTTTATTATGAAGCCAACGATACAGGTGAATTGGCCACGGCGTTAGAGTCTATTTTCCTTGATATATTGGCAACAGACTCTACGTTTACCGCACCTGCCGTGTCGGTAAATGCATTTAACGCCACTCAGCATTCGGATGAGCTTTTTTATGCGCTATTTAGACCCAGCGATAATATTCAATGGGGAGGGAATTTAAAAAAGTACCGATTAACGGATGAAGGTTATGTAGTCGATGCAAATGAAGCGCTAGCCATAAGCGAAAGCACAGGTTTTTTTAATGATGGAGCGTTTGATTATTGGAATGATACTGAAGATGCAGATGGTGATAATGTGACACAAGGGGGCTTTGCTAGTTTATTGGAAGCAGGCGATCGCCGAATTTACACCGATGCTTCAGCCACATTGATGTCTAGCTTTACTTTGGGCAGTAACAAGCCAAGTTTCTTAATGGACAGTTATACAGATGAAGAGTTTTTAAAGGTGCAACGCTGGTCCATGGGGTTTGATGTGGATGATGTAGACGGCGATGGAGATGACACCGATAGTCTATATGCTATTGGCGATCCATTGCACAGTGCTCCACTAATTATTACGTACGGTGGCAGCGATTCTAACCCAGATTCCACAATATTTTTTGGCACCAATGAAGGTTTTATTCATGGGCTGGATGCCAATACCGGTAAAGAGGAGTTGGCGTTTATCCCCACCGCTCTGCACGGTAATTTAATTGAATATTATAATAATACCACTGCCGCAGGTGAAAAGCCTTTTGGAATGGATGGCGCCATCACCAATTGGATGTACGATGTTAATAACAACAACGTTATTTTAAATTCGGCAGGAGACGTAGAAAATGGCGAGCATGTGTATCTGTATGCTGGTATGCGTCGTGGAGGTAAAAATTATTATGCATTAGATGTAACTGACCGAGATTCCCCCCAAATGCTGTTCACTATTGAGGGAGGAGTAGGGGACTTTTCCAAGCTGGGGGAAACTTGGGCGCGAGCTACAGTAGCCAAAGTAAAGTACAACGGTGAAAGCAGGTTTGTATTGTTATTTACAGGTGGTTACGACAATAACCAAGATGGTAATGATGTCGCCGAAGCCGACAGCATAGGTAATGCTATTTATATGGTGGATGCTACAACGGGTGAGAGACTATGGTGGGCCAGTAACAGTGACGCCAATTTAAACATACCTGAAATGGTGAATAGCATGCCAGCAAGCATCTCAGCGGTGGACATTAGTGGTGACGGGCACATAGATTATTTTTTCGCAGCTGATATGGGAGGGCGGGTATTTCGATTTGATATTAACGCTAGCAACACCGGAGATGATTTTGCACAAGGCGGAATGATCGCGTCATTATCGGGTACCGATGAAAACAGTAATCGACGCTTTTACAATAAGCCGAATGTAGCGTTAGTGAAAGATAAACAGTATGGCGATTATCTAACCATTGCCATTGGGTCGGGCCATCGTGCTCACCCTATTTATACCACGGTGGTAGAAAATCGTTTTTACGTGATGAAAGATTTCTACCCTTACGCTAAACCTAGTACGTACACCACTTTAATGGAAGCGGATGAAACAAAGGTGAGTTTGGGTGAAGATGAAAGTGCTAACCCAGCGTTATTATACAATGCTACAGGCTTAATGAATGGTGGTGAATTAACGTCTGATATGCAAATGATTATGAATAATGGTGGCGGTTGGTACATTACATTTGATACGGAAGGTGAAAAAGTACTGGCCCAAGCCACCACAGTAGCGGGTGCCATATTGTTTACTTCGTTCTCTCCTTCGGGAAGTACGGTGTCAGAGTGTGGTGCCGATACTGGCATGTCACGTTTATATGCTTTAGATCAAAAATGGGCCACCGCAGTCATCGATCTAGACGGGGATGGCGACACCGATAGCGATGATGCCAGTATGACCTTAGCGCATTCCGGTATTGCGCCAGCACCCGTGATTATTTATCGCGATGCTGGTGCACAAACCATTGCCGTGGGCACCGAGGCCATCAACGATAGTCGTTTTGAACCCTTAGCGGAATGTATTGAGGGTGATAGTTGTACGGTTGAACCAAAAGATTGTGATGTAAGTAATTGCTATGTGACACCGGTTTACTGGCGCGAGAATTTGGAAATTTAAGGTGTGTGTGATTGAGTATATAAATAGAGTAAAGGGGCAGCCAATCAGTTGCCTTTGTACTTCACAGACCTTTCTTGATCTTAGCCTAAACGGTATCGTAGGTTCGGAACGACCTTAGTGATATGTTTAGCCATGATCTGTCAGCACCATGAGTTACCAGCTTAACTTTAACCCTAACGGCCCATAACCCTTTCTTCCGATCCCTATTAACAGGTATCATGGCTAATATTTTATGTTTAGGCAATTTGCCGCTCGGAGTAACCTTATGAAGCCATTACTACTTTTACTGTTGGCCTTAGCCTTGAGTGCTGGTTGGGTTTCGGGTGTTTGGGCGGTTGAGCCGGTTATTACGCTTAAACAAGCGCTAAAAACCGCACAAACAAGCACGCCAGGAAAGGTGTTGGGCAATGAGTTAGTAAACAAAGAAGGCAGCCAAGTCTATCGCGTTAAAATCTTAACCTTAAAGGGCGTGATTAAAATGGTGTTTGTGGATGCTACTAAAGGTGAGCTGGTTAAATAATGCGCGTCTTGGTGGTTGAAGACGAACCCGAGATCGCCCAGCAGCTTAAACGGGCTTTAACACATGCAGGTTTTGCAGTAGATGTGGCACCCGATGGCGAAGAAGGCCTGTACATGGGCTTGGAATATCCCATAGATATGGCCGTTATTGATATTGGTTTGCCTAAGCTAAGCGGCGTTGAACTTGTTAAAAAACTACGCCATCAGCAAAAATCCTTCCCTATATTAATATTAACCGCGCGCGGGGACTGGCAAGATAAAGTTGAAGGCTTAGAAGCGGGAGCCGATGATTACTTGGTCAAACCGTTTCACTTAGAAGAATTACTGGCGCGGCTAAACGCTCTAAAAAGAAGAGCCTCCGGCATGGCACACGCAATTATGGAAAAAGGCCCCATTCAGGTAGACACCAATAAAAAATCGGTACGCTTACACGGTGATGATATTGTGCTTACTGCCTATGAATATCGCGTATTAGAATACATGATGATGAACTCAGGCAAGGTGGTTTCTAAAAATGAGCTCACCGAACACATCTACGATGAAGAAATAGAGCACGACAGTAATGTCATAGAAGTATTTGTAGGCAGATTACGAAAAAAACTCGACCCCGCCTCCCAATTTAAACCCATTGAAACCATTCGTGGTCAGGGTTACCGCTTTACCCTGAGCTAAGGCAATATTCTTCATGGCCGTTAACGCACAATATTCTTTACGCCAACGACTATTAATAGTCTCTGGAATTGTGTCGCTTATATTTATTGGCTTAACCGCTCTTATACTGGATCAAGCATTCAAGCAAAGTCTTAATACTGAATTAAATGATCGGCTGCAGACTCAGCTGTATTTATTGCTGGGTGCGGCCGAATTTGAAAATGAAGAACTATTTGTCCCCCGACAATTGGATGCACCTAGATTTAATCAAATTGATTCAGGCTTATTTGCATTTATTGCAAATGAAAAGGGTGAAGAGATATGGCGCTCTCAATCGTCACAAAGTTATGGGGTGGATTTATTGCCCAAACAAAAATCCTCACAGCTGCCGGGCCAAAAACAACAGGGATTATTAACCTTAGATGAGGGGCAGTTCTTTTATTTAAGTTTGGGGGTCGCGTGGGAATTAGACAATAAAACGCTTAAGGGTTATACCTTTTCCATTGCTGAGTCCACCACCCGTATAGATAACACACTTACCCAGTACCGTGTTTATTTATGGGCCGGTTTGGCGATATTAGCGGTTATATTGTTATTAGTATTTACCTTGACGCTTTATTGGGGCTTAGCGCCATTAGGGAAGTTGGCGATTGAATTAAAATCCATTGAAAACGGCAGCCAGGAAACACTAGCAGGGCATTATCCATTAGAACTAAAAGGGGTAACACACAACTTAAATTTATTATTACAGCATGAAAAGCGTCAACATAGTCGTTATCGAAATACCTTGGCTAATTTAGCACACAGCTTAAAAACGCCCTTGGCAGTATTAAGGGGTTTAGTAGACAGTGAAAAGTACCAAACAGATACACTAATTAATCCAGCACCTGCACCATCACAAAACATGGTGACACTGGCGCAACAGGTGGGGCGCATGGACGAAATTGTTCAGCATCAATTACAAAGAGCAGTACATGTGGGCCCCCAGTCCTTGCATCAAAGCATTGAAGTCTTACCTGTGGCAACACGATTAAGTTCAGTTATTCAAAAGGTGTATCAAGACAGTGTGTCTATCATTACCCTAGATATTAAAAACACAGTCACGTTTCGCGGTGATCAGGGTGATCTAATGGAAGTATTGGGTAACCTAATGGATAACGCCGGTAAATATGGCGGTGGCAAGATACATGTTAGCGCCGAAAATGTTCAGGTTAATGGACAAAACCGTTGCCGTTTAATAATAGAAGATAACGGGGTAGGCATTGCACGCGAGCAGGTATCCGAAATACTGCGTCGTGGGGTGCGGGCCGACCAAAAGCATCAGGGGCAGGGCATAGGGCTTGCCATGGTGGTGGATATAGTTGATCAGTATCAAGGGCGTTTAGCCATTAATGCCTCCAACATGGGCGGCGCTAAACTAGATATTCTTATCTAACCCTTTAACGATCCCGCACATAATAAGCCGTTAAGGTTTCATTCAGTTTCAGTTCAGCTTGGTTTGTTAATCTAGGTTTGTCGACGCAATAAGCGCTTTACTAAACCAATATGGAAATAATCAAGATGAAAACAATGAATAAAATAACTCTTATTTCAGCCATCGCCGCCTCATTTTTAACGTTATCTGCACAAGCTGAAAATTATTACATTGAAGGCTCACTGGGTAATACAAAAGTTGAAAGTGAATCGGGCAGCAGTTTTGGTGTGTTAGGGGGCTACAAGTTCTATGACCAAGGAAAGGTAAAGGTATCGGCAGAACTGGGGTACAACAAATACATTGAGCTTGAAGCACAAACAATTTTTGGTAAGGCAACGGCTAAAACCAGCAGTATCGCACTAGGGTCTAAATTAAGTTATAGCCCAGTACAAAATGTAGAAGTGTTTTCACGCATCGCCTATGAAAACATGACAGTAGAGGCAGATTTTTTAGGTGAGACCTCTTCTGACTCATCAAACGAATTTACCTACGCTTTAGGTGCCTCATACGACGTGGCCAAAAACGTCTCAATAGGTACACAATACAAATATTCACCATTGGATGGCAGTGCTGATTTAACCAACGTAACCATATCGGGTAACTACAGCTTTTAAAGGCGAGCTTATAGCTTGAAATTAACTGTAAAAAATAAAAAGG